>JBOGKI010000060.1:0-12946 GCA_050745605.1 Terriglobia bacterium
ATACAAATGGGTTAGATAACAATTTGGCTTTGCTTCCCGCTCTTGACACCACAAAAATGTAAAAATGTGCCGTTGCTGCCGTTTCGAGAGGAAAAGCCGGTGATACCAGGGAAAACATCGAAGCAGGCGAAGCGGAAGATCACAACATCTTGCTGAAAATAAGCTGTTTACATTCAAACCGGCCCGCCAGTAGCTCGTTCACCGGTCGCGTTCGAGCCGCGACCGGCAGCGTGGCTCTTGCTCACCGCAGAAATGAGGCCTGCTTCCAAACCTCGACCCGGGTCGGTCAGCCGGGGTGACAACCGCGTGCCCTTCTCGTGCTGTTTCCCCTGGCGTCTGCTACCCACGACCGGCGCAGCGTACAAAGAGTGTGGCGTGGCTACCCGTGCGGCTCGACGCCCAGAATGGCTGCGCATTTTCCGTCGGGGCAGCCATGACGAATGGCTTTTCGGATTCGTCTCGGGCCCCTTACGGCGCCAAAAGCCTACCGCGAGGAAAAACGCTCCACGTGGCTATCCCCGCGGTCTCGCACGCCGACCCAGATGGTGATGAACATCATTGGCCATGGCCTATTTAGAGCGAGAACATCCGGTAGTGGTACACTTTGCTGTAGCGGCGTTGTCCTCAACGCCGAAGCTCCGTGCAATCTAATGACGGCGGTGGGGACACCGCCGCTACAAAACGAAACTGAACCATTACTGAACCTCCGCTTCTCTTGCGGCGCGCCAGGTGCTGTGCTAAATTCAACATTGCCGGATAACTGGCCGCCCTTGAACAAGCTGATTGGGGAAAGCGCGCCAGCACGGGCCCCAGCCTTGTCCTGTTTTCCGGACACACCGTGAAGAAGCAACGCCAGGAGCCAGAAATTCAGGCCAGGATCGACCTGGACCAATTGCCACGCCACATTGCCATCATCATGGATGGCAACGGGCGTTGGGCGAAGAAGCGCCAACTCCCGCGCATTGCCGGGCATCGCGCCGGCATCCAGGCCGTGCGGCAGGGTGTGGAAGGCTGCGCGCGCCTGGGTGTTCCTTTCCTCACGCTCTATGCCTTTTCGGTTGAGAACTGGAAGCGGCCGGAAAGCGAAATCAACCTCTTGATGTCTCTGCTGCGCGAATATCTGAAGAAGGAAATCCCCGAGTTGAACGAGCGGAACATCCGCCTGGGGGTGATCGGCCGCATCCATGAGCTGCCCAAGGCGGTTCAGAGCGACTTGCAAATGGCGGTTTCCGCCACTGAAAAGAATACGGGGCTGCGATTGACGCTGGCGCTGAATTACGGCGCTCGGGCGGAGATGGTGGATGCGGTCCGGTCGCTGGCGCACCGCCTGCGTGACAATGGCGAGATAGCAATCGACGAAAAGACGGTCAGCGACCATCTCTACACCTGGGACTTGCCTGATCCCGACCTGCTGATCCGCACCAGTGGCGAGATGCGGCTGAGCAATTTCCTACTCTGGCAGCTCGCCTATGCGGAAATTTGGGTTACGGACACCCTATGGCCGGATTTTACCCAAAAGGAGCTGTTTCAGGCGGTGCTGGACTTCCAGAAAAGAGAGCGCCGCTTCGGGGGATTGGCTGGGCCGGGTTCGTCAGCGGAGTAGCCCAATTTGCTGCTGGCGGAGGCATTCCCGTGTGGAGCTTAGGTTGAACGGTACGAAGTCCATCTCGAAAGAGCGCCCGGCCGGGTTCACTTTGACCGTTCCTGGCTCGCGAAGCTGGCGGTTCAATTCCCCGTCGGGTGTCCGGCGCTACCGCTCCTGGCCTGCCTTCCGGTTATCCGGGCCGGCCGAATCATGAACTCCCGAGTCACCACGGCGCTGCTGATGCTGGTGCCGGCCATCTACCTGATCGGCTGGTCACCCCAATGGCTCTTTTTGCTGGTTCTGGTTCTTCTGGCAGAGCGGGCCTTGTATGAGTTCTTCGCGCTCACGCGACGCACCGGGCTTGAAGGATTGCCCGTACTTGGCTACGCGGCTTGTGGCGCAATGGGCGTGGCGCAATGGGCGGACCTGGATCGGCCCGGCATCTGGGTGTTAATCGTTCTCACCGTTTCCCTTTTGCTGGCGCTGCTTCTGGCCATGGCCGGTTCCAAAGACCTCCGGAGCTACCTGGGACGCACTTCCGCAACGGTCTTGGGCATTTTCTACGTGGGTTTCGCGTTCTCTTGCATCGTTCCCATCCGCTTTTCGCCCCGTTTTTCCGGCATTGGGCCGGGGCGGCATTTGCTCATGTTCCTCTTCGGAGTGGTGTGGTCGGGCGACATTTTTGCCTATCTCATTGGACGGGCCTTGGGCCGCCATCTCATGTTCCCGGGAATTTCGCCGAAAAAGACAGTAGAGGGGGCAATCGGCGGTTTCCTGGGCAGCGTTATCATTGGATGGGCCTACGCGGAAAAGTTTTGGGCAACTTCCAATCTGGGCCTTATTATCTTCTTAGCAGTGCTGGTGGCTGTAGCCGGTCAGATTGGCGACCTTGCAGAATCCGCGATGAAGCGCAACGCGGATGTGAAGGATACCGGCAGCATTCTGCCGGGACATGGCGGTATTTTGGACCGGGTTGATAGCGTCCTTGTTGCGGCTCCAGCCTTTTGGCTGGCCTTGATTCTTAGAAATTTCCTGAGCGCGCCGATACGATGGTGAAAGGTCTCTGCATCCTGGGTTCGACGGGCTCGGTGGGGCGCAACTGTTTGCGCGTCACCCAGAGCCTGGAAGAGCGCTTTCAAGTGGCGTCGCTGGCAGCCGGAACGAACCTGGAACTGCTGGCGCAGCAGGTGGCGGAGTTTCACCCGCGAGCGGTTTCGGTGGGTAACCCTGACGGCGTGAAAGAGCTTCGCAACTTGTTGAGCGCACGGGGGCACCGGGAGCCGGTTCAGGTGGTTTGGGGACCGCAAGGCCAGGTTGAGGTCGCCACCCTTCCCGAGGTTGGAATCGTTGTCTCAGCGGCCCACGGCATCACCGGATTACTGGCCACCTATGCCGCGGTGTGCGCCGGGAAAAGGGTGGGTCTGGCGAATAAAGAGAGCTTGGTGGTGGCCGGGGAGATCGTGATGCGCGCGGCGCAGGAACACGGGGCCCAGGTACTTCCGATCGATAGCGAGCATTGCGCCCTGCATCAATGCCTACGCTCCGGTCGCCCGGAAGAGGTGAAGCGCCTGATCCTGACAGCCTCTGGCGGGCCGTTTCTCGAGACTCCCGGCGAAGTTTTTGAGTCGATCACCCCGGACCAGGCGTTGCAGCATCCAATCTGGAGGATGGGCGGGCGGATCACCATTGACTCGGCGACGCTGATGAATAAGGGACTGGAAATCATCGAAGCGCACTGGCTTTTCGGTCTGGAACCCGCCCGCATCGACGTTCTGGTCCATCCGGAATCGATCATCCATTCCATGATAGAATTTAAGGACGGGTCGGTCATGGCGCAGCTTTCTATCGCGGATATGCGTCTCCCCATTCAGTATGCCCTGACCTATCCCGAGCGCATCTCCCTGAATGGCGATACCCCCGCCCTGGATTTGGTCACTGCGGGCCGCCTCCGGTTCTTCCCGCCGGATCTACGCCGCTTCCCTTGCCTGGAGCTGGGGCGGGAAGCCATTCAACGCGGAGGGGGTTTCCCTTGCGCCCTGAATGCCGCCGACGAGGTTGCGGTAGAAAGGTTCTTATCCCGCCGACTGTCCTTCGCGGACATTCCACGGGTCGTTGAAGGAGTGTTGAAGCGAACCAGCGGCGCGCCCTTGCGATCAATGGACGACGTTTTGGCCTGCGATCTTGAAGCCCGGCAGCTCGCCGGAGAAATCGCCAGCGGAATGGCAACGCCAGGAGATTAGCTTGACGATCGTTTCCAACTTTTTCACGGACACCGTGGTGGTGATCGTGGTGCTCGGCTTCATGATCTTCATCCACGAACTTGGCCACTTTGTCGCGGCAAAACGCTTCGGCGTCCGCGTCATGGTGTTTTCTCTGGGCTTCGGCAAGAGACTCTTCGGCTTCAAACGCGGGGGAACCGATTACCGCGTTAGTTTGCTGCCGCTCGGTGGATACGTCAAGATGTCGGGCGAGGACCCGTCCGAACCCACGTCCGGCGATCCCGGCGACTTCCTGTCCCACCCGCGCTGGCAGCGTTTTGTGATCGCCGTCATGGGACCGGCGATGAACATTGCCACCGCCGTCGTCCTGCTCTCCCTGCTCTATAAGTTCCATTTCCAAAAACCAGCCTACGAAGAACAAGCGGCGCGCATCGGCCAGGTGGAGCAAAACTCTCCGGCCGCCGAAGCCGGTCTTCAGCCAGGCGACCTGGTGGTTCAGGCGGGTGGCCTAAAGAACCCCAAATGGGAGGACCTTGAACTCAAGGTTATGACCACGACGGGAGAAGCCATCCCCATGCAGATAGAGCGCAACGGCAAGCTGGTTGAAGCTTCATTGACGCCGAAGGCGGAGGGAGTTGACCAGATCGGATTTGCTGGCCTTTCACCCTGCCTTCCGAGTGTGGTGGGGCGCGTTGAACCTGGCATGCCCGCGAGGCAAGCCGGTATCGAAGCGAAGGATAAAATCTTCGCCGTCGATGGCAAGCAAACACCGTGCTGGGGCAGCCTCGCTGGGATGTTGCAGAACCTGAAGGGGAAGCAGCTCGACTTGACCGTGCTCAGAACCGGCCTGGAAATGCACTTTGAGGTGCGGCCCGTCTATCGTGAGGAGCGGGGTGAAAAACGCTGGGTCATTGGTGTTGAATCGCCCCGCATGGACGTGGTGGTGCGTCAGCTCCCCTGGAACCGCGCCGTTGCCACGGCCGTTGACGATAACGTTAGGAACACGGTGGCCACTTTCGATGTGCTAGAGAAAATCCTCACTCGCCACATGTCGGCACGATCGCTTTCCGGCCCCATCGGCATTGCGCAGATTTCGGGCGAGGCTTATCGAGCCGGCCTCCCGGACCTGCTGATGCTGATTTCCTTTATCAGCCTGCAGCTCGGCATCTTTAACCTGCTGCCCATTCCGATCCTGGATGGCGGCATGATCGTCATGCTTGGAGTGGAAGGGTTGATGAGGCGCGATCTGAGCTTGCAGGTGAAGGAACGGGTGGTGCAGGTTGGTATGGTCTTCCTGCTCATGCTGGCCGTCTTCGTCATGTACAATGACATCATCAAGACCATCAAGCCTTATTGAGGACGAGCGGTGGATGGGCATGCGCGGGCACGTGGAGAATAGAGACGAGAGACAAGTGACAAGCGACAAGCAGAGAAGAAGCGTTCAGCATTCAGCAAAGGCTTCAGAAGCCCCGTTACTCTCTGTAGGCTGAATGCTGACGGCTGAAGGCTTCATCTTGTCTCTGCCGCTAAGGAGAACGCCGTGAATTTCAGTGATCAGGAATATTTTCCAGCCCGCCGCAAGACTCGCCCCGTGAAGGTCGGGCGATTGACGGTGGGCGGTGGCGCCGCCATCGTCGTGCAATCGATGACCAAGACGGACACGCGGCACGTGGACCGCACGGTGGGACAGATTCAGGAGATGGAAGCAGCCGGCTGCGAGATCGTCCGCCTCGCCGTGCCGGACGTCGAAGCGGCGGACGCCCTGTCGGAGATTCGCAAGCAATGCCCAGAGTCAATCCTGGTCGCGGACATCCACTTTCAGTACAAGTTTGCCCTCAAGGCTCTCGATGCCGGATTTGATAAGCTGCGCATCAACCCCGGCAACATTGGCGACGCGGAAAAGGTCCGCACCGTCGTCCGCCGCGCGCAGGAACAGCACGTCCCCATCCGCATCGGCGTCAATGCCGGCTCGCTCGAACGCCGCCTGCTTGAAAAGTATGGCTATCCCACGCCGCAAGGCATGGTGGAAAGCGCGCTTTACCACATCGGCATTCTGGAAGAGCTGGGCTTTACGGACACCATCGTTTCGCTCAAGGCTTCGAACGTCAAGATGGCGGTTGCCGCTTACCGCCTGCTCTCCAAACAGGTCGACTATCCCTTCCATCTTGGCATCACCGAGGCGGGCACGCAGTTCTCGGGCACCGTGAAATCGTGCGTGGGCATGGGCATGCTGCTCGCGGAAGGAATTGGCGACACCATTCGAGTCTCGCTCGCGACTGATCCAGTGGAAGAAGTCCGCGTGGCCTATGAGCTTTTGAAATCACTTGAACTCCGGAGCCGCGGACCGGTGGTGATCGCCTGCCCCACCTGCGGGCGGCTGGAAGTGGATTTGTTCAGGATCGCCGGCGAAATTGAAAAGGCCACGGCGCACATTAAGATGCCGCTCTCGCTCGCCGTGATGGGATGCGCCGTGAACGGGCCGGGTGAAGCGCGCGAAGCCGACCTGGGGGTTGCGGCAGGGCGCGGCAACGGCATGATCTACCGCCAGGGCAAAGCGGTCCGCCGCGTTGCGGAAGAGGACATTGTTCCAGCCTTGCTGGAAGAGATCGAACGGTTTGTTGCGGAGAAGTCCGCTGCGGAGACCGGCAACGGCGAAAGCGTGCCTGTCGCCGCCGTTGCCGTCGAGAACTGAACAGAAGCGGTCAGCAGTCAGCGTTCAGCCACGATTACGTCTCTGTTGCGGACTGCTGAAAGCTGACGGCTGATTTTTAGACCACAATTCCCTCATTCCCGTGGCCAGTCTCAATGACCTCAAGCTCTCGCATCGTCTCTTCATGCAGGCGTACCCTTTTCGTCATGTGGATTGGTCGCCGGGCACGCGGCTGAAGAAGCTCTTGCGAGACTCGACGCTGACCCTGATCTCAACCGCTGGCCTGCACTTGCCTGAACATTCTCCATTCGACCGTGGCATTCGCGCTGGAGATTGCTCCTTCCGCGAAATTCCGGTCGAGACTAACATTCAGGATTTACTCATCGGCCATCCCAGCCCTGATTTTGACAAGACCGGCGCGCTCGAAGACCGCAATCTGGTCTTTCCGCTTGACCGGCTGCGAGAGTTGGCGGAGCTGGGCGAAATAGGTGGGTTGAGCCGCCGACACTTCAGCTTTATGGGTGGGATCATTGCTCCCGGGCGTCTGATTAACGAGACCGCGCCGGAAGTCGCCGCGAAGCTTGGGGAAGATCACACGGATGCCGTTCTGCTCGCTCCGGCTTGACCGCTGTGTAATCAGTCCGTGGGACTGATCGCCAGCGTCATCGAGAAGGCCGGAATTCCTACCGCCTCGGTTTCCCTTCTTCGCGAAGTCACCGAGAAGGTGCGGCCACCTCGCAGCCTCTGCGTTCCCTTCCCCATGGGATATCCCTTCGGAAAGCCCCACGATGCAGACATTCAACTGCAGGTGATTCGCCAGGCTCTGGTATTGCTGGAGAGCAATGATTCACTGCCGATCATCCGCGATTTCGCGCCCGTACAGCAGGCTGCCGAAGAGCCTTGATTCGCCATGTTGACCAAGGCCTTTGCCTGCGACGCTCAAGATACCGGGCGTCGATTCTTCGCTCTGCTCTGAATGACAACGAGACTTACTTCCGGGCGCGATGTAGGGGCGGGGCTTGTGCCCGCCCGAAAGGGCGACCACGAGGGTCGCCCCTACCATTACCGACTGCTCGGTTAGCGTGATAACCCTGGCGGTTTTCCGAGACGATCCTCAATCTCCTGCAGCAGGCGGAAAAACTTGCGCGATCTCCGCACATCCTCCTGAATCTGGATTTTCAGGATTTCAGGGTTCTGGAACTTGATTTCGTCGCGCAACCGGTGGAGGTATTCGACCTCCAGTTCCTTGTCGCGGATTTCGCCCTGGAAGTTCAGAAGGTAGGTTTCGATGGAAAGGTCCAGGTCGCCGAACGTGGGGTTGTAACCGATGTTGGTCACCGATTCATACATGTCATTTCGTAGACGAGTGCGAGTGACGTAAACTCCGATGTTCGGATGCTGCTCCTCACCCGGCGCCAGGTTGAGCGTCGGAACCGTTTGCTTTCTGCCTACTCCGCGGCCGGAAACAATCGGCCCGGAATTGGAAAACGGGCGGCCCAGCAACCTTCCCGCCATGTGGACTCTGCCGGCCGTCAGCAACTCCCGAATGCGCGTGCTCGAAACCCGCTGACCGCGAACGTCGATGTAGGAAACGACATCGACTTCAAATCCTCGCTCACAGGCAAGATCAGTAAGGGTCTTGACGTCACCAGCCTGGCGATAGCCAAAGCGAAAGTTCGGCCCGACGATCACCCGAACGGCGTGCAAGCGGTCCCGCAAAATCCTATCCACGAAATCCGAAGGTGAAAGGTGCGCGAGTTCTCGAGTGAACCGCAGCACGACGACGGCGTCGATGCCGAGGTTTCCGATCAGTTGGATCTTTCGTTCCAGGGTGGTCAGAATTTTCGGAGCGCGGTCCGGCGCCAGCAGCTTGATGGGATGGGGCTCAAAGGTGATCGCCACGGCCCTAGCGTTCGAGCCGCGAGCGGTCTCCATGACTTGCCGCAGCAACTGCCGATGCGCCAAATGAACGCCGTCAAAGTTGCCAATGGTGAGGACGCTCGCTTCAAGCGGCGGAGTGAGTTGATTGAGATCAAGAATTACCTGCATGGCAGTTTGTTCGCTTCAACGACTGATACAACTCGGCGTCATCTACAGATCGAGTTGCAGCCCGTCATAGGCCAAATGAACATGCGCAGGAAGCGCTGCATCCGTCGCGGCGTGGCTCAATTCGTGGGCGATGTGCGTGAAGAAAGCCCGCTTCGGATTCAGCCGGGCCACAATCTCCAGAGAATTCTCGACGGTGGAATGCGTCGGGTGGGGCTTATGGCGCAGGGCGTCCAGAATCAGCACATCCAAACCCTCCAGCATCGCCATCGTGGTTTCCGGGATAGCGCTGAAGTCGGTGACGTAGGCCGTGTGGTCAAACCGGAAGCCGAGGATCGGCAAATCCCCATGAAAAACGGGCAGGGGCGTCAACCGCTTTCCCCAAAGTTCAAAGGGCCCGTCAATCACGTGGACATCAAGCTTCGGGATGCCACCTCCTATGTAGCTACCTCTGAAGATGTAGTCGAAGATGCGCCGGATGCTATCAATCGAGTTCTGATCTCCGAAGATCGGAATGGCCTGTTTCTGGCGGAAATTGAACACCCGAATATCATCCAGGCCAAAGATGTGATCGGCGTGGGTATGGGTGAACAACACCGCGTCCACGCGCTCCAGACCCTCACGCAGTCCCTGTTCGCGGAAATCTGGCGACGTATCAATCACCACCACGTGTCCATCAAACTCCAGCAGGATGGAAGGCCGTGTTCGTTTGTCGCGGGAATCCGGGGAAGTACAGGTGGCGCAATGACAGGCGAGCACCGGCACGCCTGTGGAGGTTCCCGTGCCGAGGAAAGTCAATCTCATTTTCGCTTGGGGGCCGGCTGCTTCTGGGCCTGAACAAAGCGCGTGCGCAGCTCAAACAGCGCCTCGCCCAGCAGCTTCGATTCAAGTGGGGAAAGATTGCCGCGCGACTTGTCCTCGACGACACTAAGAAGATCAATCATGGCGCGGGCACTGGGCAGGTCAGCGGGCGGGGCTTGCCCGGACGGTCCGGCCACCAGACCCAGATGGAAGAATGCGTTATTCGCCAGGAATTCGACGAGCATGGCGAAACCTTCGTCCAGCGTCTGATCTTCAGCCTTGGGTTGCGCCCCAGGCTCGGCTTCCGCCTTGAGTTTGGCGGGCCCAGGCTCCGTGTTCTTTTCTGTTTCGGCAGTCTCATCGCGGCGGGTGCCGTCAATGGCAAACGGCCGCCTGTCCACAACCTTGAATCCGCCGTCCATGGTTTGATCGTCGGGCATTCTCACTCGTCCGGCAGGCCACTGAGTCCGCCACTTTTCGTCAGGATTGAAGTCAGTGTGTGCCGAGCTTTCAGTCTAACAAGACTTGACGAACCGGACAAGCAAGAGCCATGCCGGGTAGTGACTCAGTTTGATGTAGAGGCGGCTTGATGCCGGCATGGGGCGAGGTAAACTCGCCGCTACGGCACCAAACTGAGTCACTACCCCATGCCGCCGGCCAGCGTCCCACCGCGCGGAACGCGTTTCTCGGGGAGGCCTTTTGCAACGGGAACTGACGGAACGAGTTCAAGAAAATCTCGTTCGCTTCCACAAGAGCCATCCGCAGTAAAGCAGCAGCGCCAGCATCAAGGCAATCAACACCAGCATCCAAGGGGAGCTCATAAGGACTGGCGGCTTCCTGGCAAACCAGGCGAGCGCCACGAAAATGGCAATGGCGGCGGCCAGAATCCATCCATCCCATCGCCGGCTCGAGGCGTTGCGGCGGGTGGCCAGCGGGTCCTCGCCGCGCATGGCCGCTGCCGCATGCGCGCTATTCAACCCGTAACGCTCACACTCGCGGTCCGTAGCTGCCTGCCAGGATCGTTGCTCTTCCTCCGGCGCCAGCGCGCTGCTGATGGCGATCGCGCCCGCAATGGTCACCAGCGTTCCACCCCCCACCAGCAATTTGGTAATGCCGGGCTGGCCGTTGAGCTCGCCAAACACCAGCGCGCCCCAAGCCAGTCCCCAGAGTTGATTGGTATTCGCGAGCGGAATGCCGCGGCCGATGCCGATATACTTGGCGGCATACTGCTGGAAGAGATCGCCGATCACCCAACAAAACCCGCCCAGGAAGAGCCAGAAGAGTGAAGCTCGGGCCAGGGAAAGCGCATGCATCAGCGGGCTGAAGCCGCCACCGAAGGCGAGAGCGAGCGTGGACATGGTGCCCAGCTCGCCCACGGTGAAAACCGTCACGAAGGAAAGCGGATTCATGCCGCTCAGATAAGCCTTGCGATAAGGAACGTACATCGTGCCCCATAGCAGGCCCGCGCCCAGCGCGGCGATGACGCCCGCCTCGGCGTGGCCGGCTACCGCGCCGGATGCTGAGGTCCGATGGGTTGAAGCCAGCGCCAGCAGCGTGGCGCCTCCCAGGATGGCAGCCGCCCCACCCCATACCTTTACCCAATTCTTCAGTCCCGCGCCGCGCAGCTCGCGGAAGAAAAGCCATCCCCAAAACAGGCCCACCAGGGTGTTCGTATTCCACAACGGAAAGGCGATGGAAAGGCCCACGTCGCGGATGGCAAACACCGTCAAAGTGTTGGCAATTGCCCAGAGCGCCCCGGCCAGGACCGCCCAAACCATCAGATGCGGCCGCTCCTTGAGGTCCAGGAAGACGTAGGTGGTGCCCTTCAGGACCGCCGGGGCCGTCCAGCGCGCTACAAAAACTCCACCCACCATCGCCAGCGAAATCACAAACGGTGAAAGGCCGGCGGACGCCAGCTTCACCGGAGCCTCCGCCGCGCCCAACCAGGCTCCCGCCGCGATGCCACACATCACACCCAGCCCGTGCAGGGACCGGCGCAAACCGCCGTTGTGGCCGCCGGGTTCTACCGTGTTCTTCTTCTTCGTTGACGTGTTCAAAGCCGCGTTATCATTGGCCATGTTTAGATCAATCGATCTTCTACCGCAGAATTGCCAGCAGCGCCAGCCCGATCACCAGCACCACGACCGGCGCCCAAAATTGTTTGTCGGTCAGAATGGATTTCACCAATCCGGATTTCATCGCTCACCTTTCTGCCGTCCGCAAGTGTTCCCGGCCGCGCCCAAATCCTTACTCACAGCGAGGGGGAGATTGTACAATAATCACGTCGTCTAATACGAACGCGTGACGCGAGGTTACGGCCTCGCTGTAGCGGCGGCGGGAGTTTACCCTGGCAGGGACCGCCAGTTTTTCGGCGCTCCTAGAGCGCCGCCAGAGAGCGCGAAGAATGTGGCGAGCAGCGAATCCAGAGTCTGAAACCGAAGACAGCATGACAACTCTCAACATCGCGCTCCTGCCGGGTGACGGCATTGGCAAGGAAGTGGTTCCCGCCGCCGTCCGCGTTTTGAAGGCAGCGGCTCAAGGCGTCCAATTTTCCTTTCACGCCTTCGAGTGGGGCTGCGAGTACTACCTGCGCACCGGCCGCATGATGCCGGAAGATGCTCTGAACGAGCTGCGCGCGTTCGACGCGGTCTTGCTGGGCGCCATCGGCCATCCCACCGTGCCAGACCACATCTCCTTGCGCGAGTGTCTGCTCAAAATCCGGTTTAAGTTTGATCTCTACGTCAACCTGCGCCCGGTCGAAGTCCTTCCCGGCATCGACGTTGCACTTCGCGGCAAGACCGCCAAGGATGTCAACATGCTGTTCGTCCGCGAAAACACGGAAGGCGAGTATGCTGGCCTGGGCGGCCGCTTCAAGCGCGGCACGCCGGACGAAGTGGCCATGCAGGAAACGATCTTCACGCGCAAAGGCGTGGAGCGCATCGTCCGCTATGCCTTCGCCCTGGCCCGGCGGCGTTCCAAGCGCCTGGCAAGCGCCACCAAATCCAACGCCATGCAGTACGCGGCCGTGATGTGGGACGAAGTGGTGCGCGAAGTGGCCCGGGAATTTCCCGAGGTCCAGGTGGCAAGCTATCACGTGGACGCTCTGGCCGCCCGCATGATTTCCGCGCCGGAGAGTCTGGATGTGGTGGTGGGATCGAATCTGTTCACCGACATTCTCACCGACCTGGGCGGCGCGCTGCAAGGCAGTCTGGGTCTTGCGGCGAGCGCCAATCTGAATCCCAAGGAGCGGCTCGGACCGCCGGTTTTCGAGCCGGTCCACGGCAGCGCCCCGGATATTGAGGGGCGCGGCATTGCCAATCCCATCGCCGCCATCTGGGCCGCTTCCATGATGATGGAGCACCTCGGCAATCCTGAAACCGCAACGCGCATGATGGATGCCCTTAAAGGCGTCACCGGCGAAGGCCGCGTCCGCACGCCTGATCTTGGCGGCACAAACACCACGGAGGAATTCACCGCTGCGGTGATTGCCAAACTGAGCGGATAGTGCGGTGCGGCGTTCGACCGCACCGACGAGCGCCGTCATGCTGAGCGGTTCGCATGTCATCCTGAGCGTTCACGGCCTTTCGGCTGCCCATAATTCGCAGAAACTCGGCGCCTGGTCAGAGCATCAGGAATGCTGAGGCC
>JBOGKI010000061.1:0-12897 GCA_050745605.1 Terriglobia bacterium
CACCTGTTCCATAACAACCGCGACGGAACTTTTACCGACGTGACGGAGAAGGCGGGACTGGTGCGCCACGGCTGGGGCCAGGGTGTGTGCATCGGAGACTACGATAATGACGGGTTCGAAGACCTGTTCGTGACCTATTGGGGTTTCAACGTGCTCTATCACAATAATGGCAACGGGACCTTCACGGACGTTTCGCAGCACGCAAGAGTTGCCGGCGAGCGGGCCCGCTGGGGATCAGGATGCGCATTTGTGGATTATGACCGGGATGGGAAATTGGACCTCTTTGTGGCGAACTATGTCCTCTTCGATCTCAAGACGGCGCCCGACCCCGGAGCCAATCCCTACTGCATTTATCGCGGGTTGGCCGTCAATTGCGGCCCGCGCGGCCTGCAGGGTGAGACGAACCTTCTCTACCACAATAACGGCGACGGCACTTTTACGGACGTTTCCGGCAAGTCGGGCATCACGCGGGTCAGCGGTAATTATGGCTTGGGTGTTCTGACCGGAGATTTCGATAACGACGGATGGCCGGATATCTATGTCGCCGATGATGATACTCCCTGCGTTCTCTTCCACAACCAGCACAACGGCGCCTTTGCGGACAGCGGCGTACTGGCAGGAGTGGCGTTCGATGCGAACGGTCGAGTGACGGCCGGCATGGGCGTCAGCGCCGGTGACTACGATTGCGACGGATGGCTGGACATTTTCCGGACCAACTTTTCCGATGAGACGCCCACGCTCTATCAGAATAACGGTGATGGCAGCTTCACCGATGTGACCGATGAGGCAGGAGTGGGCGGCCATACGCTTTATGTGGGCTGGGGCTGCGGCTTCTTTGACCCCGACAATGACGGATGGGCCGACATCTTTTACTGCAACGGCCACGTGTATCCCGAACTGGCGCGCGCCCACACCGGCGTGCCCTACCGCGCGCCCCGCGTGCTTTACCGCAATCAGGGCCATGGGCGCTTCGAAGATGTTTCAACAAGGGTCGGAGCTTGTGTCACCACGCCTTCAACCAGCCGGGGATGCGCCTTCGGGGATTTTGACAACGATGGAGACGTGGATATCGTCATCAACAACATGAATGACCTCCCGTCTCTGCTGCGATGCGACCGGACGAATGACGCTCACTGGATTACGATCCGCGCCATCGGGACCAAATCTAATCGCAGCGGCATTGGCGCGCGGCTGCGATGCGTCACAGGGACTCATGCGCAGATCGACGAAGTGCGCAGCGGCGGCAGCTACCTTTCGCAGAATGACCTGAGAATCCATTTCGGTTTGGGAAGCGCCGCGACCATCGACCTGCTGGAAATCCGCTGGCCAAGCGGGATCACCGACTCATTTCGAAAGCTTCCCGCTGGCCGGTTTATCGAAGTGCGCGAAGGCTCGTCATCCGGTCGCAAATAGCGCCCCGGGGTGGAGCTGGCCGGAACGCGGTGCGGGCCAGCGGCTCGTGTTGCGTAACCGAAGAGGGGGATATCCAGGACGGCCTGTCATTCTGAGCGCAGCGAAGAATCTGCTGTTGCCTGATCGCTTCGAACGGCGAGCGATGCTTCGCTTTGCTCAACATGACACTGACCCGGCGGTGTGTGTCACGTATTTCGGTAACGCGGCACTAGGGATGCGGCGATGAGACGCTCACGGGGCCTTGATCGAGGGGCGCCTCGAGTTGTTTCAGGGTGTTCGATTCCTGCTGCTTTGCTTGTTCCCGCAACTGCTCAAATTTGGCGAGCGCGGCCTTGGCTTGATCGTTGCGGCCCAGCGCCCGGTCCGCAATCATCAACTCATAAAATGCGGTCTGGTTGTTGGGAGCGAGCCGTGTAGCCTGCTCCAACTGCTCCGCCGCGGCCTGAAACTGTTTCTTCTCCATGAAGACTTTCCCCAATCCAACGCGGGCGTCTCCGTAAGACGGGGCAAGCTGTACAGCCTTTGAAAGCTGCTGCTCGGCCTCGTCGAGGCGGTGCATCTTCAGATCAAGTTCTCCAATCTGGTCATACGAGGGGGCATCGATGGGATCAACTTCCAATTCTTTCTGAAACTCTCCCAACGCGTGGGCGGCGCCTTGCGGCGTCGAATCGCTCTCCAGGATCATCCGGCCCAACTGGTAGTGCGCGCCGGGCAGTTGCGGGGCCATTTTGACGACAATGCGGTACTCCTTGGCCGCCTCCGCATAATTTCCCTTGGCTTCGGCCGCCAGGGCGAGCACCTGATGGGTGCGGTAGGAGTTGGGGGCCTTCGTGTACATGCGCTCCACCACGCTCTTCCACAGGGCGGAATAGGCGCGCGACGCGGTATAGAGCACGTCCGGATCATCGGGAGCTAGTTGCCGGAGCTTTTCAACCGCATCCACGCCTTGGGCCTGATCGCCCTCCATGAAGTAGAGGTCCACCAGGCGTTCGCCGCCCGCCAGGCGCAAGGGCGGATCATCACGCGTATTGCGGAGGGCGTTCGCCAGCAAACTGATGGCCTTGGGATATTCTTGAAGACGGATGTCCACAAAGGCCAGCAACACGTCCACATCCCGCAGGCCGGGCTTGAGATCGAGAGCCTTCTGCAGCGACTGCCGGGAGTCATCCCATTGGCCGAGCCTCTGGTAAACCACTCCCAGGCGGGCGTAGGCTTCGGCGTTCTGCGGATCCAATCTGACAACGCTGCGGTACTCATCCGCCGCTACTTTCCAGTTCTGCGAGGCATACGCCTGGTTGGCCTTGGAGAGATGAGACGAAACATCGGACGTGCTGGCTTGGGCCCGGAAGAACAAAGGAGAAAAGAGCAACAGGGCACAGAGAAGTAATCCTCTTCGCATGTGTTCCGCGGCGCGTTCATGAAGAAAAGCGGGCATCACTCCTGTTCCCACGCGAGCGCCTCAGCCTTAATGAAAAGCCCAAAAGCTTTCCTCTGCAAGGAAATTCGCGCCGCTAGTTGTCGAAGCGGGAGGATGGCCTGTTTGCGCGCACCCAGTCAAGCCGTCAAAACCGGTTGGCGACACCCAGCAACACCGCAGCTAAAATCAAGGTCGCCATTCCCGCTCCCATCCACTGCTGGGCGCGAGCGGTGGACCCTTTCCATTCGCCGGTGGCGAAGCCCGTGACGGTGGAGGCGATGATGAGCACCGCCATGAACAGCGGCCACCCAATGACGGCTCCGAGATTCCCCATGGCGGCAGCGCCCCATCCGTAGAAAAGGAGACCGATGAACCACACGGCAGCCATTCCCAATCCAACCCACCAGCCCTTCGAGGCCCGTGGAAGGACGAAATTGCTCCAAGTCCGGCGATGACTCAGCAAATAGCCCGTATAAAGCAAATTGGGGACGAAGCCACCAAGGAGCGTGATCAGCCACACGACGTTTAGAGCGGCGGACGCCGTGGCTCCCTTGCTGACTGCGGCTGCAGAGATGGGTTGGCTGAAAGCAAATGCGAAATTCATCATCGCGGAAAAGATGCCGCTGAAAATGCAAATCGCCAATCCGGAGGCGAAACCGCCTTGCTGCGCGGGCCGCTCCGACCGCGCCTGATCCCGCTCCCGCTTCTTGCCCGCCACTCCGGCCACAATAACCCCGAGCAGGAGGATCACCACGGCGAGAATGACGATGAGGCCCTTCTTCTCAAAGACCGCTTCGGGCGTATTGATTAACATGGGGACAAAGGTGCCCACCGCAGCGTCAATGCCGATGAGTACCGAAACGCCCAGCGCCATGCCCATCCGCGCCACCCCCAAGCCAGAAAGCACCGAGCCGATGCCCCATCCGAGGCCGTAAAAAAACACGTGCCAGACGGCGGATGGGGGCGCAGAAGTGAGAATCTCCGCGAGATGAGGAGCGGTGATTACGGCCAATACCACCGGCATGACGACCAGGGCCAGCACCGCATAAACCAGCCATATGTTTTCCCATTGCCAGGGTTCAACGTACTTCAGCCCGACAAAATAGACGCCCGTCGCAATACCCGCCAAAACCACGATCAGGAACCCGAGTTGCGCACCCATCTAGAGCGTCTCCTTTGGCCCATACGAACGCGATAAGCTTTGTTGCATCGGGTTGTAGCGGCGCTCCGCGCCTCTCCGGCCGCAAGATGCCGAGCGCCTTCCAGATCGGCGGTCCCCGCCAGGGTAAACTCCGGCCGCCGCTACAGCCAGGTTAGGTCATACAGGAGGCGGCGATCACAACTCCCATCGTCCCGCGCTGCTGCTGATCCCTCGCGTCTTACCACTCGACAATGGCTTTGCGAAACTCGTCCTGGCAGTCCAGCCATTGGGGAAGTTGCTCGGACACGCCGGTATACGGTACGCGGTGGGTAATCCACCGTCCGACGTCAATCACGCCATTTTCGATTAATCTCAAAATACGTTCGAACTCCGTACCGGTGGAGTTGCGGCTGCTGCAAAGAGTCATTTCGTGGCTATGAAAGAAGGGATCATCAAACGTGACGAGACCCGTGAAGAGTCCCACGTAGATCAATTTTCCGCCGTGCGCCACGTAGCGGAAGGCATTGGTCATCGATTCCTGGCTTCCCGTGCAATCGAAGACCGCCGTAGGCAACCCGCCGTGATGTAACTCCCGCAGTTCGCGGAGCGGCTCATGGCCGGCATGAATGCAGCGTTCGATCTTCAAAATGTCGCGGCAATAGGCCAATCTTTTTTCATTCAGATCCATCACGGTCAGCTCCTGGCCGGCCAGCCGCACAAACTCAATCACCGCCAGTCCGATGGGCCCTGCCCCAACCACCAGCAGCACGTCGTCGGCCCGCAATTCCGCGCGATCCACGGCATGCATCCCGATGCCTAACATCTCCGTCAACGCCAATTGGTCAAACGACAATCCCTCGGACTTGTGTAGCTTTTTGACCGGGACTGCAAGCACCTCCTGCATGCCCCCGTCGAGGTGCACTCCCAGGACCTTCAATTCGACACAGCAATTTGGTTTCCCCCTCCGGCAGGCAATGCAGTGCCCGCAGCTCAAGTAAGGCTCCACCGCGCACCGGTCCCCGGGCCCCAGTTCGTTGTTATTGTTTTCAACCTCCAACACCTCCACCCCCAACTCGTGGCCCAAAATGCGCGGATAACTGAAAAAAGGCTGGTTTCCGCGGAATGCATGAAGGTCGGTTCCACAGATGCCGACTCTGCGAACTCGCACCACCGCCTCGTCCGGCTTCCGGCCATCCAGTTCGTTCACATTCCGCATCTCAAGCAGGCCCGGCTTTTCCAACACCACTGCTTTCATGTGACCCTCCCGAACGCCACGAGCAAAGGAACCTGACGACATGGCGGCATCATGAAGCGTCGGCCATTGAACCGCACCGTCATGTCCCAACGCGTCGCCGCCCAAGTATCGAAACCGGAATGGAAAGTCATCGTCCCTTTTCGTCAAACAGCGTGATTTCGAGCGGCGCTACTGACTTCTTTCTCAACCAGACAACCAGATCGGTCCCGGTGAGCCTTTGGACAAGACCATAGCGGGAATCTCCACTCCAGGCGACAGCCTTGCTGTCGATTTTCAGCCTCACGCTCTTCCCGTTCCAGTTCTTCACGAGGATGGCAGGGTCAAAAAGCGGCGAGGCGGCGGTTGCATCGAGGGTCACTTTCAAGGCTGCGGGCGGAGAATCAGGCTTTCCTACAATGACAAACGCCCGTTGAGCGGGATCGTAGCCCTTGCTGCTATAGCCCGGCCCGGACACCTCCACCGCCGGCGGTGACAACCATGACTTGGCGAGGGGAAGGATCTCCGCGGCGGCGTCCGGGGTGAGTCCATCCAGCAGGATCTTCGTCTCAGAGGTTGGGGTCGTCGCGTAATCCTCCCAGTAAACGTGCGAGAGGGATGAGTGGGACGCTCGATCGTCCGCCAGACACGGCCTTCCGCTTGAAATGATTTGCGCGACCGGCCAATGATTCCAGCACTCGAAACTGAAGTATGTCCTTTCGCCGTTGTAAATGTTGAACCGGCTATGGACCGGCGAGACGATTTGAAACGGCTTCCAGACGGACTTCAGATTCACGATCTGAATGTTGGGATTTTCAGGCCTGTCGGCCTTATTGGGGCCGATCGGCCTCGAAAACGTTCCAGGCGGTTTGGGATGCCAGGAGTAAATCGCGGTTTGGCCCTGCATGTTTTCGAGTGTCAGGGCATCCCAATTGATGTTGTCTTCGGGACGTGTTCCCGGCGCATTGATGACGATGGTCTCCTGCCACTCGTGGGGCAGGTCGAGTCTGGTGCTCCATAAGACTTGCTTGCGGACGGCCACTCCATCCGGATACACCGTCCAGTACTCGTCAGCCCAATCAAACCACCCGGTGGCGGGATCTGGCCACGCGCCTTGATCGTGCTCCACCTCAGACGGCGCATATCGCCAATCGACCACAACCCGCGCCGGGCTGCTCTCAAGAATCCTCACATGCGAGTAACGCTCTTGCTTGTCCGACATGGGCTCGCAATCCCCGCCATCCGGACAGCCCGCGCCCCACGTCTCCAGGAATTCATCCGTGTACCACTTTCCATTCTCCGTGACCCAGGCCGGGATGTAATTCAGGCCCTGCCAGAACACCAGCCGCATCGGCGATTCATCAAACCTCACCACCACATCCGAATCGGGTCCGATCCGCCGCAAGCGATCCCAGGTGTCCTGAAACTTCAGCGTGGCATAATACGCCCCAAAACGTCCCGCTCCGGGCGGCCCGGATGGCAATTTCGGCCAGGGCAAAACGTCCCCTGTCGGCGCTTCGATCGATGAATAATCCCGGTGCACCTCCTCGGCGCTCCGGTCCCGGTCATAAATTTTCACCTCATCCAGAATCCCATCCAATGAATACCAGATGGGTTCTTTCGGATGAATGGCGTTACCGGGCACGGGAAGTAAGGGTTGGCGAACTCGCCCGATCAGCAGGTCAACTCTGTTTCCTGCGGGTGTGATGGGTCCGCGGGCCGATAGATTTCCCACCTCTTTGCCGTCAATGTAAATCGCGAGTCCCCGGTCCTGACTGTAGGTTCCCACAATGTGCGCCCACTTCTTCAGAGGAAGCCGTTGGCTGGAGGTCACAGCCTCCCACGCTCCGCCCGCTGCCACCTGCAATCCGACGTGACCGTATGCGTCAATCCCAAAAAAATAACCCGCTTGGTCCCCCAGTGCGTCGTCCACCACCGGAACCCAGTTCCACGGGTAGGTGTTGAGCGCCACCCAAGCTTCGACCGTCAGTCCGGAGGTGGGATTTGGCGCATTCGCCGCCTTTCGGATCACGCCGGTGGTGTAGCCGTCGAAGCGCAGCCCGGTGCCCCTAACGCCCGGGACGTACTTAAAATCACCTTCGACGGCATCATCCCTGGAACTGACGCTATCTCGCGCCACCGGCCCGGACGCCGGCTCGAAAGACCATCTGGCGGCAAGATCCCGATCCTGCGCCGAGGAGCCCACCGGTAGAATTGAGATGGCCAGTGCCAGCGAAAGCCCCCACACCCACCACGATCCGCTTCTGTCCGCCATGACTCCTCCTGCTGCCCCTTTCTAGCCAAACGTGACATCCTGTGAATCGCTATCTGGTGCTGGACGGCCCCGGCTTCAACCAGGAGACGGCTCCCGGATGCCCCGCCCGATTCGATCCAGGCTCACGGTGTAGAGCACGCGCCGAACTTAATCAACCCTGAGCAACTGGAAAGAAATTGGTTCAACCATTCGACACGGCGCGATCTTACGGGCAGGGAGCGATATTGTCAAGTCTAATCCGGGCCAACGTCATAGCGAACTGAGAAGCCTTCGTGCTAGCAAAGCAGCGAGTCTCGGCGATGGTCCTTATTAATGCGTTGTGTCCGGCAAAGCGCGCAGTAATTGTCGCTGGTCAGCCCGGGAGGATGTCTTGATGGTTTTCAGTTTCGCTAAAATCGCTGCGGCCTGTTGTGTCTGGCCGTCTTCCGTATAGAGGCGGGAAAGCTCCGCATAAGCATCTGTATAATCAGGCTTCAGCTCAATCGCCGTTTTCAAGCCTTCGATCGCGGCCTGGCGTGAACCCAGCCTGTCCAGCACCTTAGCCCTCAAGAAATAACCTTCGGGAGCCTTCGGGTCCAACTTCAGCGCCGTCTGCAACTCTTGCCGGGCTTCGGGCAGGTTGCCACTTTGCAATAAGGCGTTCCCGTACTCGCGGTGAAACAAGGCATTCGACGGGTCCAAAACAATGGCTTCCTTAAGGCTCTGCCGCGCGCCCGCGTAGTCTTGTTGCTGAAGCTTGATGATTCCCAAGAGCACGCGCGCCGGTGCAAACTTTGTATCCATCCGCGCCGCTTCTTCACAAGCCTGCTTCGCCTCGGGAAGCTGCCCAAGAAAATAGCGGCTGACGCCGATACGGTACGGGATGAATGGAGTATTGGGGTCTAGGATCTTGGCCTTTTCGAGCGTGGCGATCGCCTCGGCATAGTGGCCGCTTAGCTCCTGGAGCCAAGCGGATGCTTCAATGGCGCGGGGATCATGCGGAGAGTCCTTAACTGCTGTGGTCATATCTTCGGTGGCCGCAGCGAGATTCCCAGTCAACGCCCTTGCCTCTCCGAGCAGGATCAGTCTTTCCGCATCTGACTTGGGGCCTGGCGGCACTCCGTTCAAAACCGCCAAGGCTTCAATCGGCTCGCCGGCAAGCAGGCTTACCTTAGCGAGCAAGAGCTTGATTTCGGGGTCATCGGGCATCAGCTCATAGGCGTCTTCCAGGAAATTTCTGGCGGCTTGAAGCTTCTGGTAGCGAATGCAGACGGTGGCCAGCGTTACGGCGAGACGGGCGTTCTCCGGAATGGCCTGCATGGCATTCTGAGCCGTCTCAAGAGCTTGATCTGAATCCGCTGCCTCAAACTGTGCGCTGACCAGGCGCGCCCAAATCTGTGGTTCATGCGGGGCTTGCGTACGCGCCTCGCTGAGATCAGCGACGGCTTCTCTCGGATGGCCGGAATTGAGCAGCGTTACGCCCAATGCGTAGCGGGCTGGCACGTATTTCGGGTCTTGCGCCAGGGCTTCCTTCAACTCCCGGATCGCCGCCGCGGTTTGCTGAAGCTGAATATAGGCGAGGCCGAGGTTATAGTGAACGCTGGCCGATTTATTGCCCAGTTGTATCGATTTCTGGAAGTTCTTGACGGCGTCCCTGACGTTGCCGGCGCCCACGTCTGCCGTGGCCAGAAAGTTGAAATTTGCCGCGGTAGGCTGGCGCTGAGCAAGCACGCAAAATACTTTGACCGCCGAGGCAAAATCGCGGGACTGGAAAGCTCGAATGCCCTCCTGAAGAAGAGCATTTGAGTTTTGGGCGCGAAGCTGAGGCAACACCAGCGGTAAGACAAGTGCCAACAGCGAGAAAACAGCGACGGCTGGCTGTGGATTCGAGCCACGCGCTAACGTTTCCATCGCGGTTCGGGTGGACCTGGCTTTTTTCATTTTGTAAGCAGTCGAGGAGATCACCGCATCAATCTTCAGGCTCTTTCCAATCCTCGCCCCAGCCGGGCCACACGATCCCTTCGCGCCGGTAGCCAGCATAGCAGAGTCCCGTTACAACGAGGGGACCGGTCCCTGCCTTCAACTCGTTACGCCTGATTAGCCCGCGCTGCACCGCTTGGGCAGCAGTCATTCTTGCATATTCCATGCGGTTGAGCCAACAGAGCCGTCGCCTTGGGTAAGGTCCTATTTTCACTCTAGCCCGGGCATCCTGCCTGCGATTTCGCCCCGCTGGAAGCCGGCGCTACGTCGTGAATCAGGACGCTGCCGTCGCCTTGTACCCAAGGTGCACGAGGTAAGAATTATCCCAGCGCCAGGACCCCATCGCTTAGTCGGCACTTCCGCGCATAAATCCCTTGCGGAATGCGAAGTTGTCTCAACGTCTTAATCCCTTTTTTGACGATGAGGCGCGCCATCCCACGAGATGACCAAGTGATCTCGCTTTTGGGCCTTTTCCGGAATGGACTCCTAAAGTGCGCTTCCAAAAAAGACTTGACATTCCCCACTACGTCGCTATACTACGCCCATCGCCGACAATGGTTGGACCAATGAAATGATGCACGGCGCGAAAAAGCAACGTTCAGAGTAGATTCCCGAAGGGTTCCTGGCAAGGAGCGGCGTACGCATCGAGGCGAGGGGTGGGGCTTTCACCACGGATTGCTTTCGGTGGACTTGCGCTCAAAGTTGTTGATTGGAGGCTGGGGGAACATGGAACGAGCCATCCACACTAGAAAGTTTCGCATTTCGTTCCTGGGGTTGTTGCTGCTGGCTATTTTCTGGGCGGGGTTGCCGGTTGCCATTCGAGCGCAGATTACCAAGGCTACGGCCTCGGTTAACGGCACCGTGACAGACCCGAGCGGCGGGGTGGTTCCCGGCGCCACCGTGACGCTGACGAATGTCCTGACTGGCGTCAAGTGGACCACCCAGACTAACCGCGCCGGAGACTACGTGGTCCTCCAGACGCCTCCAGGCCAATATACCCTGGAAGTGCGGAAGCCCGGTTTCAGCACGGTGCGGGAACAGGAATTTGCCCTCGAAGTGAACCTGACGGCAACTTTCAACATTACCCTTCCGGTCGGAACCTCGATGCAGTCCGTTACGGTCAAAGCCGCCGGAGTGCGTGTGGATTCAAGTTCAGCGACCCTCGGGACAGTTATTGGCGAGCAGGAGGTCAATAGCCTTCCTTTGAATGGGAGAAATTTCACGATGCTGCTGACGCTCTCGCCCGGCGTCAGCCCGATAAACACTGACGAAAACAGTGGCGGGTGGGGAGTAGGGCCAGTTGGCGCCACGAACTTCCCTGCCGTCAATGGGCAAACGAACCGCAGCAATATGTTTTGGGTTGATGGGGTTAATGATTACGCCTCCTTCTTGAGCACGTACGCTGTTGCGCCGGTCTTGGATGACATTGCGGAGTTCAAAGACGTCACCCAAAGCGATCAGGCGCAATTCGGCGGAGTGACCGGCGCCATGGCCAATGTGGTGACCAAGTCCGGCACGAATCAATATCACGGTGATCTCTGGGACTTCATTGAAAATGGGGCTTTCAACGCTCGCAACTTTTTCCTGCCCACGGTTGGGCAGTTTTCCACCAACCAGTTCGGCGGGACAATTGGCGGACCTCTGGTCATCCCGCATCTCTACAATGGCCGCAACCAAACCTTTTTCTTTCTGGCCTACGAAGGTGTTCGTAACACCGCGCCGGCGCAAAATTTGTACGTAGTCCCCACACCCGCTGAACTTGCGGGCGATCTGAATGATGGGTTCAACCCTTTCCCGATTTACAACCCCTATACCACGCGGCCCGATCCGGATAATCCCGGACTGCTCCTCCGCGATCCTTTTCCGAACAACCAGATTCCAGCCAACCTGATTGACCCGAAAATGGTGCAGTACGCGGAAACCATTCTTCCCAAGCCCGTCAATACCGGGATTTCCGCAGGGGTTGGCGTGCCCAACTTCAACGGGATTGATGACAGCCCTACCAGCACCAGCAACGATGAAGGAACCCTGCGCCTGGATGAGGTGTTGGGCAGTAAGGACCGGCTGTTTGGCCGCTGGACGGGAGTGACGCAGACCGGGCACGGCTCAGCCGGTTTCGTCGGCTACAAGAGCTTCACGTACCTGCACGGCGATAATATTACCGCGGGCTGGAGCCATACCTTTGGACCCTCCGCCTTATTAACTGTCGGCTATGGCCGCAGCTCAGTCAGCGACAATGCCGGCAACAATTTTCCGAACGTTAACGGGCCAGCCCTGGTGCAAGCGATAGGCCTTCAATCCGTTTTATGGAACTTAGGAGGCCATTTTTTCATTCCTGCCATGGGCATCCCCGGCTACGCCACCGGCGGCGGTATCTACTCTGACCTCCACCCGGCGGCTGGCAATGAGTGGAAGGTTGACTTCGCGAAAGTGTATGACAAACACACCGTTCAGGCGGGCGTGGACCTGGCCCAGAACAAGCTGATCTTCCCGTGCTATTTCACCGGTGTCAGTTTCTGCCCTTTCCAAACGTCAAACCTCGAGACCGGAGCGGATGGCAGCGGTCTTGCCTCGTTTCTCCTTGGCATCCCCGCCGGCGCGGGATTGGGCGCCGCACCTGTTTATAACGCCGGCGGCTGGGTGGACGGGCTTTATATCCAGGACCAGTGGAAAGTTTCGAGCAGGTTGACTGTGAATCTTGGCCTTCGTTATGACTTGCCGTTCAATTCCAGCGTCGGCCGCGCCAGTGATGGCAGCAACGAAGTCGGCAATTGGGACTTTAATACCGGTAACTACGTCTTGCAAGATATGGCCCCCCCTTGTTCCACGACGGTCCAAGCGCCCTGCATCCCTGGCGGCACCTTGCCAGATCACGTCATTCTGGAACCACATCCGGGCCAATCACTGGTTAACAATCCGCGTGACAATTTCGGCCCGCGAGTTGGACTGGCTTACCGCCTCACGCCCAACACCGCCTTACGAGCTTCGTATGGCCGGTTTTTTGACACTTGGGCGGCCGTCACCCAGAACCAATTGAATTATTCATTGAGCTGGCCGAATATCGGAATTCTGGGCACGCCTCCTCTGAACACGAGTACTGTGACCACAACTGCTGAAGCTCCGTTCCCCGCGCAGGACTTTGCGCTGCCAGCTCCAAACCCTTACTTCAATGCCGCCCACTTTTCCGATCCAAGGGCCAAGGACGCGCTGTCGGACCAGTGGCATTTCCAGGTTCAACGCGAACTCCCCCAGGATATGTTGCTGGCGGTAGCTTACGTGGGAGCGCACACCATCCGCATTCCCGAGTTCTTCAATGCGAACGTCCCGGTGGCTCCGGGACCCAATCCCGTCTTTCCATTTCCCTATACCGTGTCCCAGCCCTACTTGGAAACCGTTGGAAAGTCGGGCTACAACTCACTCCAGGTTTCATTGAATAAGAAGTCGAGCAGCGGACTGGCTGT
>JBOGKI010000062.1:0-12841 GCA_050745605.1 Terriglobia bacterium
GGCTTGACACCTCGTTGCTCCAGAAAGAAATTTATTGGGCATTGGGTGAAGAACGAATCAATAGGGTTACGCCAACAGAAACGCAGTTCCGGGAGTGGAAGCGAAACAGGGAGGGGTTGATACAATTCTGGGCATTTGCAAACGAGCAGCTCGGCTGTCGGCTTGCGCAAGACGAGGCACATGATATTTGGGAATGCCTCGACTTGACGCTCCAGACCCGTCAACGAAGGGCATTTCTTTTTCAAGACTATTTGATGATCGCGGTGCGTTCCGACCAGTGTTGTGATATTTGCAGGAAACGCCCGCCAGAAGTGAAATTGGACATCGACCACATATTACCGTGCTCGCGCGGCGGCACGGAGGTGCCATTAAACCTTCGCTTTCTGTGTGAGCAACACAATCGGTCAAGGGGAAATCGTTTTCGTTGGGCCGACGTTTGGCGGCACAAAGTTTAGGCTAAAGGACAAATCATATGAACATGAAACGGGTCCGGGCAATCTCTTTCAAACAAAAAACGTCGACTCTGTACTGCTTCACAATGAGCGCGATGGAGCTGAGGCCGTTGTGCTACGTCGAAGCAGCCACCAGGGACAACAAGAAGGGTCTGCAACGAGTAACAGAGCCGGGCCGCCTGCGCCAAATTGCGGATTACCTAAACAGCGGTAATGGAGCTATCCTGCCAAATAATATTATCTTGAATCTGTCTCCTGAGGTGAAAGTCGAAGATGATGGTACTGGCCTGGTCACACTGGTATTCCCTGCCAGCGAAGGCGATTTTGCATTTGTTGTTGACGGCCAACACCGGCTGTTCTCCTTCGCGGGTGAATACCGTCAATTGCCCACTACAGAAACCTTTGAGCTCCCTGTGGTTGCATTGCACAATGCAACAGAGGAAATGGTAGGACAGACCTTCGTTGAAATTAACGTGAATCAAAAGCCCGTGAACAAGGATTTGTTGACACAAATGAAAGCCATCCTGGGCCTGCTCGAAACCGATTTTGAAAACACGGCAATTGAGCTCATTCATGCTCTTGATGATGATAAACAGTCGCCGCTGTACAACCGCGTTCTACGATTCCCAAAGGAGCACAATAAATGGATAAAAGTAAATCAACTTCTGCCCGTGATGATGGGCTTCCTGACTCCGGGCGGCTGCCTGTACTCAAAAACCAACGCGGAAAGAAAGCGAATCATCATCGCATACCTCGAAGGCGTCAAACAATCGTTTCCCGATGCTTGGGCCGATACCGACGCCGAGTCGTATTCGCTCCTTCAGACTGCTGGCCTTCAAACCATGCTGAGCCTGCTGCCTGACGCAATGCAGCGATGCGACTTTTCTGAGCAATTCAATTACACAGACGAAACGTTTGGGCGGCAATTGAAGCCTCTAGCTGAGTCCTCGCTGGTTGGGGCATGGCGCAGAGCGGCAGTAGAGGATGCGCTTTCTACGCAGGCAAAACGAAAGCTACTGCTTGGCCAGTTGAAGGAGTTGATGAAGGTCAAACCGCCAACTGTTGCAACGCAGCAAGCGTAGCGCGACCCCGTTCCTGTGATTCCGCGACACTCAGCTCGACGGTCGTGATTAACCGCCGGCGCGCCGGGCCGGGCGAGCCGTGGCAAGCTCGCTTTTTCGACTCCGCTCTGCGCACCGTCAAAGAATACAACAAGAAGGCGAGCCATGTTCACTTCAAGGCTGTGAGTGCGGGCTTGGTACGATGCCCGCAATCTGGTGATGGCGGACGTTCTGCGGAGCAGGAGTCTGTGGGTGGATCGAGGATGGGCAGAGACATCAGACCTGACCACAACCGGTGGCGCGACGAATTCGAGCGTACGGGACAGAACCCGATTGCTTGGCAACTGCAGGCTCGAAGCCATCTGGGTGCCGCGAACGTCCTACTCCAACGCGCGCAAAGTCTCCCGCAGGGCCGAGGTGGAGAAGTCTCGGAGGACCACGATCCTCCGCATCTGCGGATGATGCCTGTCTACCTCCTCTATGGGTACGCGCTCGAGAATCTGGCAAAAGGTCTGCTCGTCGCGCGGGGTGAAACTGCAACGTGGTCAGGTTCGCTTGACGAGAGCAGGTCGGCGTCGCTCGACAGGGGTTTGAAGCATCACTGTCTCAACGAGCTGTTTCGAGTTGCGGCGGTTAAGACCAATGCACAAGAGAGTCGGTTGCTCGATGACTTGCGTGACGCAATCGAGTCAGAGAAGTATCCAGTTGGAGTTCGGCCGCGTTATCGGAAGCGAACCCTCGGCGCCGACCCCGTCGGCAACGTTCAAAGGGTATTCGCACTCTTTCGCCGCATGGAGCAATCGCTGCACCAGATCTGCCTCGACGGTGTACTCTCTCCTTGCGACCCTCCGACCTTAGGTGTGGCGAAGAAGTGAGCGGGTAGTCGCGACACGATTTTTATGTTATGGGTCTTTCGGTTGAGGCGAGGTTAACGTATAGCATAATGCGATATATCAGAATTGTGCACGGGACAAAAACCGTCGCGTGAGTACCCGCTTGGGTTGGAGGGTGGACTGGTATTTCTACCTCGGCATAGCTGCCCGGCGTGGCCGCCTCCAGAGCTGCCGCGATTTTTTCGATGTGCAATCGAACAATCGGCCATTGCGGAGTACTCAACACCACCAGGGATATTTTGCGGTCCCGAAGGTTTTGCTGATAGCGCATGTTCTTGTCGGCAGTAAGAACTACATCGAAACCGACCCGTTCCGCTTCGGCCAATAAGTCTCCGTTGGCGGGCGAGTGAGGAGTCATCAGAGCCGCTTTTCCAGAACCCCTTTCAGGTTCCGCTTGCCGTGCAGGACGGCGACCACTTGAAGTGGGACCGTCTGGGGCCGATAGACAATCACGTAATTGCGGAATTTCGTGACCGTCCAGAAGCGTACCGGCAGGGGCGTTATGTCTTGCCGCCTGATTCCCATCAGGGGATGTTTGGTCAACCGGCGACAGGTAGCGACGATTTCCATTTCCACCCGATCAGCGGCTTCCCTGTTATCTTCCGCGATGAACCACCAGATCGCGTCGAGGTCCTCTGTCGCCTGTGGGGTGAACTCAAAAGACCACTCATCCTGGTGGTTTCAAGCGCTCGGCGCGGCGCTTCCGCAACATCTCAACCGCCGCGTCGCCGTCGATCAATTCGCCGCGCTCGGCCTGCAAGAAGCCTTTCTCGATATGCGCGGCCACTGCCTCGCGCTGTTCGATCATCCAGTCTTCAAGATCAAGCTGTTCCCGGATGATCTCGAATGCCTGGTCGAGAACGTCATCGGGACTCCGGTAAACACCGGATCGGACCGCCAAATCAATCACGCGTTGCTGTTCGGGCTTCAGGTCAATCGTCATGGGTCACATCCCTTTCAAAAATCCGCTTTCCCCACCCCCTACCGCCACGCGCTGGTTTCGTCAAAGGAAATCGTCAAACGTAGCGCCCTCTCTCGTGATGGTGTGACCTGCGAGAAACAGAATAAGCAGCACGGGTATCCCGTGATCAAATAGAATGCGCATCGACGGGCGTCACCGAAGGGCTTTCAGGAACAGGCGGGGCCGGCGGATCGAGACTGCGGGCCGCAAATTCCAGCACCGCGACAACCTGTTCGCGCGTCACGTCGAACCATTCCATGATCTCATCGATCGTAGCCCCGCATTCAAGGTTCTCGAACACCGTGGCAACCGGCATCCGGGTATCCTTAAACACCCATGCGCCACTTAATCTCCCCGGCACGCTTTCGACCGCAGGGCATTGGGACCAATCGAGAGTTGCCATTTTCTTATCCTCCTGCCTATGCTAGCTTTTCATGTGGCGCAAAGCCAATCAGTTCTTCGCTTCTATCGGCGTGTGAACGTTTCGATTAAAAGGAGAGAAATTTCGTGCGCGGTTTTTGATGAGACTTTCCCCAATCTTCGGACCAGACGGCGCCGGTTCGCGCTGCTCGTCGCCCAGCTCGCGTACGAGGGAAACGGGGGCCCGAAACTGGCTTACCGGTTCGAGCGGTTTGGCACGCTGATGAAAAAGTCATCCAATCTGTCATTCTGAGGAGCCGAAGGCGACGAAGAATCTCGGAAGTGCTCTTAAAATGCCGGGATTCTTCGCTTCGCTCAGAATGACAGCGTAACGGACTTTTTCAGCCGGTTAGTTAGGAAGTAGGATCACCCAATAAAAGTACACAAAGTGAGGGAATACAAGGTATGGAGATCAAAAGAACTGGCTCGCAACCTTCCGTCAAGGGACCGTCAGAGTGGTTCACTGGTACCGTACGCATTGACCCGCTTTTTCAGGCACCCGATCCGGCACTTGTTCAAGGCGCCAGCGTCACTTTCGAGCCGGGCGCGCGGACGGCATGGCATACGCATCCGCTCGGTCAGACCCTTATCGTCACGGCAGGCTGCGGCTGGGCGCGGCGTTGGGGCGGGCCGGTCGAGGAAATCCGGCCGGGTGATGTGGTCTGGTTCTCGCCCGGCGAGAAGCACTGGCACGGGGCCACGCCGACCACAGCCATGACGCACATCGCCATTCAGGAAAAGCTCGACGGTAAGGTTGTCGACTGGATGGAACAGGTGAGCGACGAACAATACAAGGCCTGACGAAGGGCCGAAAAGGAACCAATAGGAGTAGGTAGCGCAAAGTTTGTGCAGTTCAAACTCTGCGGTTCTTGGGTTTTGGAACCCGAGAAATGCCGCAGAGTTTCCGGGCGACGAAACTCCGCGCTTGTATCTTGGTTTTTCTATCCGCTCCTCTTTGCCGCAATACCGCCAACAGACTGGGCCACAATGCTGCCAACAGGCTGGACGCGCAGCCACAGAATTGTTGCAGGGGTCGCGCGTCAGGTGTCTGCCTTGAGAGTCGCCGTTGCGGGGGCATCGCCGACTACTGAAATTCCACCAGCCAGATCTTGGCTCAATCGTACAGCGGTCGTTTGTCCGTCAATGCGCACCAAGAGCGACGCATTTCGCACTCCAGCCTCGACCATAATCGAGACGCCCGGTCTCAACCCCAGCCGTTCCATTTGGCGAAGCCGGGAAGATTCGCGGTCAGAAACGCTGCTGATGACCGCTGGTACGCCGCAAGCCCAGTTCGATAGGAGCACTTCTGCGCGCGCGGCTACGGTTCCACTTCTCTCGGGAATCAGATGGCCGTGAGGATCGGCCGGAGGATCCCCCAGCGTCGCTGCAATTCGATCCTCCAATTTCTCTGAGATAAAGTGCTCCAGCCGTTCAGCTTCTTCGTGGACCTCATCCCAGGTATAGCCCAGAGAATCGTGCAGAAAGCGCTCCAGCAGCCGATGATGCCGGAGCACTTCCAACGCGCGCATTCTCCCCGCCTGCGTCAAACGCACGCCGTGGTGTCTTTCATATTTGACGAAGGAAGGACGTCGCGCCGCGAGCTTCTTCACCATGCCTGTGACCGAGGCCGCACGAACCCCCAATTGCTGGGCAAGCGCGTTGCTGGTTACGCGCTTTTCTTCGGGCCCGCTCATCTCGAGGATAGCCTTGAGGTAATCGTCCACCGACTCGGTATTGACCGGTCCGCGTGTTCTAGTCGCCACTAAATCAGCTTACCGCATTCGACTCAGGCTGCCAAGACCGCCCGTGCCACAAGGACGGCTACGAAATAAGGGCGAGCGCGTGTCCCTTGCCAAACCCACAAGAGCTGTTGTAATATTTTTTAGTCATGGCTAAATTAAGAATTCACAGCGCCTTTGCCGCCGCCCTGCTCGTCCTGCTGTTGGTGAGTCCAAGAATGGCCGCCGCACAAGGAGAAACGACGAGCGCCATCGCGGGTCACGTGACCGACCAGGACGCTGCTGCCATTCCCGGGGCAACCATCACCATTGTCAACAACGAGAACGGAATAAAGCGCAGCATGAACACCGACGACGGAGGCCGCTTTGCCTTCCCGCAGTTGAAGCCCGGCACCTACTCGGTTCAGGCAACGGCACGCGGTTTTGAGCCGCAACAGAACCACGCGGTTGCCGCCTCGCTCGGCCGCACCGAAACGGTTGACTTCGTCTTGAAAGTGCAGACGCAGAGGCGGGTGGTTACCGTCATGGAGCGAGCGCCTCTGATCAACACGGAAAACCCGAATACCTCGACCACCCTGAACGCGCGCACCCTCGAGAGCCTTCCCAATCCCGGCGGCGACCTGACCTATCCGCTCCAGTTTGCGTCGGGCGCCGTGATCAATACCGCCGGCAGCGGTAACGATTTCGTGGGCGCAACTAACGGTTATGGCAACGTTGAGTTCAACGGGCTGCCTGCGCTTGCGAACGGCTACATCGTGGATGGGCTGGAAACGAATGATCCCCTGACCAACCTCAACAGTGGCCTGTCCACGAATCTGGTATTGGGCCTCAATTCCGTCGCTGAAGTCACTGTGAACACCCTTTCCTACGCCGTCGACCAGGGCCGGTATGGGGCATCTCAAGTCAACTATGTCACCAAATCCGGAACCAACCGCCTGCACGGGAACCTCTACGAATTGTGGAATGGATCCAGGCTCAATGCGGCGGATTTCTTCACCAACGCGACCTCCGGTAATCACAAACCACGCTCCACGGTGAATCACTTCGGAGGCAGCTTGGGTGGTCCGATCCGACGCGACAAGCTGTTTTTCTTTTTCGATTCCGAATGGGTCCGGATCGCTTTGCCGATCGTGACCGCCACCACGGTCCCCACGCCTGCCCTCGAAGCCTACACCTTGCAGCAGCTCCCCTCAGGAGGCAGGGATGTCCTCAGCGGGGCACAGTATCCTGCCGAGCCCCAGCTCGTGCCGTTCTACCAGAAGCTATATTCGCTGTACAAGACTACGGCAGGGACGCCACTGGCGGTGCTGGGCTGCCCCTTTGGCAGTAATGGCAGCGTCGCGGCCGGCAATCCTCCGAGCGGAAACGGTTGCGCGAACCGTCAGAGCGTTTCGCACTCGAGCGACGACCACGAGCAGGTGCAGACCGCCCGAATTGACGATAACCTGAACGAAACCAACACAGTGTGGTACCGCTTTCAGTCCGACGATGGCCTGCAGGCCGCCTACACCGACCCCATCAATCCACTCTTCAACGCCTTTTCGCCTCAGCCGCTGTACTCGTTCGCGTCCGGTTACACCCACATCTTTTCCGCGCACGTGGTGAACTATTTGAACCCCGCGTTTTCCTGGTATGAGAGCCTGTTCGGGCCCGAGAATCTTCCAGCGACGCTTTCAGCGTTTCCGATCGTGTTACGTGGGATCGGAGCTAGCGCCCCGTTCACAACGATCGGAGGACTGGATAACACTTGGGTTCAGGGAAGGCGCGCCACCCGCTTCTTTGTGAATGACAATCTTGCCTGGAGTACGGGAGCGCACGAGTTGCGGTTTGGCACTAACACGCGGATTTTCCGGCTGAACGATTACGACTTCGGCCAGGGAACCGTTCCGGCGGTGACTTACACCGATCTGCCACAGTTCATCTATGGCGTGGCCTCCACCGCGACCAGGACTTACCCACTCGCCAACTCGCAGCCGTTCAATTTTCTCAATCTGGATCTTTATGCCCAGGACACTTGGAAGCTGACTCCGGCGCTCACCTGGACGTTCGGAATACGAGACACGCACAACTCGAATCCGCTGAATCCGCATGGTGCGCTGGCGCGTTTACCCGGTGCTTTCGATTCCGTTTCACACGACGTCGATCAGCCGCTAGGGGCGCTCATCCAGACCCACGTCGGAGACCTGTTCCAGTCCACGCCCTTTGCGATTTTGCAGCCGCGGACGGCGATGGCATGGCAGGTCAAATCAGACACTGTCTTGCGGGCCGGATTCGGCCTTTTTAGCGATCTTTTGCCGGGCAGCGTCGCCGATCTTGTGGGCGCCAACCCGCCCTATGTTAATACCTTCCAAGGCGGCCTGTTGGGCACAGTGGGTGGAATCGCGATCGCGCCCGGGGCGCCCAACAGCGCCGTGGATGCGACGACGGCCGCGAATGAAGACTTTCTGACGGGGTTCGCGCAGGACGAACTGTCCTGTGCCTCCCCCCTCGCGCATCGGAACGCTTGTCTTCCGCCGGTTTCAATCACTGCCGTCCCCGACGGTGAATTGCGGGCGCCCTACTTCATGCAATGGAGCGCCGCCCTGGAACGTCAGCTCGGCGCCACCGTAAGTTTGAGCGCGCAATACGTTGGTACACGCGCCGTGAATCAGCCGTATACGACACAGGTTAACGGAAATCAAACCGTTTGCTCCGGCTGTTTTACGCCCTTCCCTTACGGCCAGCCGGCCGATCCGCGATTCGGCGCCGTGACCCAACTAAGCACCGGGGCAAACAGCCACTACCATGGGCTCCAGCTCACGGCTGAAAAGAGACTCAGCCGGGGCCTTCAGGCTCAACTGCATTACACCTGGAGCCACTGCATCGATACCGTCTCGAACGGGGGTTTTCTCCAGTTCTCGGCCGGAGCCGTTCTTTCCCCCATTCCCGGCGATCTCGGCCGTGATCGCGGCCCCTGCGATTACGACATCCGGCACAACTTCACTGGCAACTACGTGTATCAGTTTCCCCTGAAGCTGAAGAATCACCTGCTGGGCTATGCTCTGAACGGATGGGCAATTTCCGGTACCGCCTTTTGGCATAGCGGCATTCCGTTTTCGGTATTGAGCGCCCCCTATTCTGCGGCTGGAAATGGCATTGTGAACGGCAGCGGTCCGCAATTCGCCAGCGTGGTTCCGGGTGTTCCGCTGTACGATCACAGCCCGATTCCCGGCGTCACTCAACCCGGAACGCTTCAATGGCTGAACCCGAACGCTTTCGTGTCAGCCGTCGATCCCAGCACGGGAGCTTGCATCGGCGGCGACGGGCCGCGGAACTGCCAATTTGGCAGCCTCGGGCGCAACGCTTTGCGGGGGCCCGACTTCTTCTGGAGTGACTTCTACCTGACGAAATGGTTCCCACTGGGCGACAAAGTGAAGCTCCGGGTGGATGCTCAGTTCTTCAACGTCTTCAATCACCCCAACTTTGGCCTTCCCTCGACAGTGATTGCCGGAGTTCCAGGAAACCCCGCCACCCAGACGGGGTTCGGCGGACTCACCTACACCACGTCACCACCCACCGGCCTGCTCGGCGTCGGCTTGGGAGGCGATAGCTCTCCGCGCATGATCGCGTTTCAGGCCCGGCTGGAATTCTGAGCGGGTCGCACAGAGTCCCGCAGTCGAGCAATTCTGCGGCTTGTGTCAGGGTAACATCGGCTAAAAATAGGTTCCGATGTCTCGTCTTCGACGCTGGGTGCTCTGTGACTGCTTTTTCTTCGTGACCTGCCGGTTATTTCATGGGCATCCGCATCGGGGTGAGCCGAAGTTCGGATTGCTGGCCGGGACCATCCCATCCCGCCGCAGGGCGCCGGCGGTGGATCGCGTGCTGTTGCCCGCCGACGGACAGCACGTACCTGAAAGCCAGGAGCCGCAGAATTTCTGGGGCGCGAAACTTTGCGCTACCCCCTCCAGTCGTATCTTTTGGGAGTCGATCGAGGTTACCGCACGCGCGGTGGATGGCGCGATTTCTTCCCTTTTCAAGCCGATCTATCATCCTTGTCACATATAACCACTTAGGACTATAATCTGCGCTGGGGACTGAGTTCATACTCCGATCAGCAGGAGTATTGGCGGCGTGCCGGAGCTTGGCCAGATTTTCCGGGCAAGTGGTCACGTCTCTTCTTTGAGAAGCAATCGCCGGAATATAATCGGAATCGGTGGAAGAGGCCTTTCGCCTGTTGGAGTCTGACCGACTCTTATGCCCGTCCTTGCCGAGCAAGCGATTCACGCCATTTACGTGCTCTCCCTCATCATTTTTCTCTTTACCCTGGCCCTGATTCTGTTCGCCCTGATTCGCCGTAAAACTCGCCAAAGGTATTACCAACAACTGGATAAGCTTCGTCAGGAGTGCCAGCCCATCCTGGAAGGGATGTTGGCAGGCAGCATTGCCTACGATTCCGGCCTGGCTCAATTAAAGGTGCAGTGCCATTCCAGTGGCGCCGCCATGTTGCAACGAGTGTTGGCCGAGGCCCGATCCACTGCCGGCCCGGCCACATTGCGGCAAATATCCACCGACCTCGGCTTCATTCGCGCCTGGCAGCGAGGACTGGCCAGTCCGGCCGCGCCGAGAACCAACGCCATCCGGCCGCGGTCCGGCTGGCGGGGACTCTGGCCATGGCCCGGCTTTCCGGACCGCGCCCAGGCCGCAGAATATCTTGGCGTGCTCCGCCACCAGCCAAGCTGGAGGCTGATGCTGCGGGCATTGAATGATGCCAACGCGGATGTTCGGACCACGGCCGTGCGCGCCGTTGGAGCGATCGGCGAACCACGTGCTTTCCCGGTCCTTCTGGAAGCGCTGAGGGATGCCGCAACATCAGGCCATCCCAAGTGTTCGGTGGCCACTTTAAGGCAAGCTCTGGCGCGTTTTCCGCTCCACCTGGCCTCCGCCGTTTCTCCCCTGCTGCGCGACCCCGATCCGCGCATTCGATTTCTTGGCGCCGAAGTCATCCAGGAGATGGTGAAACATGCCGCCACGGTCGCGAGCAACCTGCAGCTTACTGCGGACAATTTCCCGGCCCCGGTGCTGGATGCCTTGGTCGTGGAGTTGAGCCACGACCCCAGCGCCAATGTCCGGGCACGGGTGGCGATGGTCCTGGGTTACATCGCAGATTCACGAGCCGCGGAGGCGATGACGAACTTGCTTGAGGACCGCGAATGGCTCGTCCGGCTCCAGGCGGTGAAATCGGCAGGGCGGTCGGGAGCCGGGGGTCTCGAACGCCCGATTGCCGCCTGCCTTTCGGATGCGGATTGGAGAGTGAGGGAGGCGGCCGCTCACGCCTTGGGGCAACACAGCCGCCCGGGGGCGGACTTGGTTCTCAATCAGTTTCTTGAGACTCGCGACGTCTACATGAAAGAGCAAATTGCTGAGGAGGTGGAACGTTCGGGCCTGATCAACGGCTGGCTGTCGCACCTTGGCGAAGCGGGCTGTGAAAGGCAAACTCAAGCCCTGTCTCAACTGGTTGAGATGGGTAAGACGGGTTTCCTCCAGAACCTCCTGACAAGGCCCATCAGCGACGCGCTGAGAGCAAGACTCTCCGCCAGCCTTGGACTTCGGCCAATGCAAAAGCGGCAGGCCGCCGGCCATTAGCGACGTACTGCTGTAGCGGCGGTCTGCGACCGCCGTCCAGCCCGACGGTCATAGACCGCCGCTACAGCCCGATGCGGCGCCGCTACAGTAAGGTTGTAACCTCACTTCCCGCGTGCGTATTAGACCGGGGAAAACCCATGGCATCCTTCACCATCGCCCTTAACCACCTTCTGAACGTTCTCAACAGTCTCATGATCGGTTATTTCTTCCTGGGGAACGGGGCCTACACGCTGCTCATGTTGGGATCGCTCGCCGCGGTCCTGGTTTACAACCGCCGGCTGGCCTACCAAGGGCTAGGCGACTTGAGCGAGTCCATCACCACGCCGCCAGTCACCGTCATCATCCCGGCCTATAACGAAGAGGCCGTGATCGCGGAGACGGTGCGCTCGGTGATGAATTGCAGATACCCTGGCATGCAAGTCCTGATCGTTGACGATGGCTCTACGGATCAGACGATCAACCGCCTCATTCAAGCTTTCAAGCTGGTGCAGTTGGACCTGATCTACCGGTCAATTCTCCCGACTCAACCGGTAAGGGCTTTTTACGTGAGCGAGGTCTTCCCGGCCCTGACCCTGATTCAAAAGGACCACGGCGGGAAGCCGGACGCCTTGAATGCCGGGATCAACTTCTGCCGGACTCCTTACTTTTGCAGTATGGACGCGGACACCATCGTGGAACCCGAGGCTTTGCTGCGTTTGATGCGGCCCATTTTGCAATCACCGGCTGAGACGGTGGCCAGCGGCGCGATCGTCCGCGTGCTGAACGGTTGCTCCGTTAAGAATGGGAAGATTGAGCGCGCCCACCTTCCGTCCCGCTGGGTTGAGAGGTTTCAAGTGGTCGAGTATCTGCGGAGTTTTCTCTTCGGGAGGACCGGTTGGGATCTGCTGGGCGGGACGGTGATCGTCTCCGGGGCGCTGGCGATTTTTCAAAAGCAGATCGTTCTCGATGCCGGAGGATTCAGCGGCGAGACGGTGACGGAGGATATGGAACTGATCGTCCGCCTGCACCGATGGGCCCGGCAAAACCAGCGGAAGATTCACATGGCGTTCACGACCGACCCGGTCTGTTGGACCGAGTGCCCGTCCACCTTCCGCGCCCTGGCGCGGCAGCGGAGACGCTGGCAATTGGGTCTTTGCCAAACCCTTTGGAGAAACTCGGAAATGCTTTTCAGCCCGAGCTACGGCGCGGTGGGAATGATGAGCTTCCCGTTTTATCTCTATATTGAGGCTCTGGGGGCGGTCGTTGAGTCGGCGGGTTATCTCAGTGTGCCGGTGGCCTTGGCCTTGCACTTGGCGATTCCCGCTCTCTACATTCCATTAGTCATCTTGAGCCTGGTGTACGCCTCATTCCTTTCTACCGGAGCTGTCCTGCTGGAGGAGTTGACCTACCGGCGCTATCCACGGCTGAAAGAACTTGGCATCCTGCTCTTGGCCGCCATGCTTGAGAATTTTGGATACCGGCAAGTGGTGCTGTTCTTCCGGCTGCAGGGAACGGCGAGATTCCTCGGTGGTTTCAATGATTGGGAAAGAGTCACCCACGCGCTGCCCCTCGGCAAGAGCCCGGCCGATCTGCCGGCCGCTGCGGAATCAGGGTGACGGAGTACAGAAACCCAAAGCCCGCGAAGGTGTGAAAAAATGCCAATTACTCGGCGTCCCGCCGTGGGGGCAGGGCTTGCCCTGCCCCAGGGCACCGC
>JBOGKI010000063.1:0-12752 GCA_050745605.1 Terriglobia bacterium
GAACTGTTCCGATCTCTGCTCCGATTTCCTGATTCGTTTCCTCGAGGGGAAATTCAATGCCGCGCCGGGTCCGCACGCCGTACTTCAACGCGCGGTCGCGCAGGAAGCGCGCCAGACGGTGGCTGACTTCCTTCAAGGATAATTCCTCCACCAGGCTCGTCATATAGCGGAAACGCCAGGCGAGAGAGCGGATGACGGCGAAGGCTACTTCCGAGTTGTGGCGGCAGAGGTCCAGGAACTCACGTTTGGGAAGGAAGAGAAGCGTTGACTCCTCGATGGCAGCCGCCGAGGCCGGCAAGTTGCCGCCATCGAACAAAGCGAGTTCGCCCACTGTTGAGCCGGCCCGCTCGATCACCAGGATCTGTTCGCGCCCCGTATCTGCCATCTTGAATGTCTTGACGGCTCCCGCCTGCACCACGTAAAGCCCATCGCAAGGGTCGCCCTCGTTGAACAGGGTTTCATTCTGTTCAAGCCGCCGGATCACGCAGTGGCCCGCCAGCTCCATCAACTCTTTGTCGGGGAGCACGGCGAAGAAGGGAACACGGCGCAGCGTTTCAAATGGGTTCAACGCGGTCATCAGGTCCCAATGGTTCAGAAGCTGTGAAGAGATTATTCAAGCAGCAAGAGTATGTCACGCGAAGGCGCCAAGCCACAATGCAGACAGCAGGGCGCGGCCTTCGGCCACAACCCCCAGGTGGCTGCCATGCTGAGCGCAGTCCCGGCCTGTCTTCATCCGTTCTTGGAGACGATGCGCAGATCGTGCCCGGTCATTTCCTTCGGCGGTTGAATGCCCATCAGGCCGAGCAGCGTGGGCGATACGTCGGCGAGCGCCCCGCCCTCTTTGAGCTGGCACGGAAGATGCTCCGCCACCAGGATGAACGGCACTGGATTAGTGGTGTGGGCGGTATGCGGTCCGCCGGTTTTCGGATCCACCATCAGCTCGGCATTGCCGTGATCTGCCGTGACGATCATTGCTCCGCCCTTTGCTCGCACCGCCTTGTAGACTTCACCCAGGCAGGCATCCACGGTTTCCACCGCCTTGATGGCCGCTTCCAGCTTGCCGCTGTGTCCCACCATGTCGGCGTTGGCGAAGTTCACGATCAGCACGTCAAACGTCCCCCCTTCGACGGCCCTTACCACCTTCTCGGTAATGCCCGCGGCGCTCATCTCCGGCTTCAGATCGTAGGTTGCCACTTTCGGCGAGGGTACCAGGATGCGATCTTCGCCGGGATAGGCTTTCTCCACGCCGCCGTTGAAGAAGTAGGTGACGTGCGCATACTTCTCCGTCTCCGCCACGCGCAGGTTGCGCAACTGCAGCTCGCCCAGAAGCTCCGCCAGGATGTGGGCGAGTTGTTGAGGCGGGAAGACAAACGGCAACGTGAACGTCTTGTCGTACCGGGCCATGCACACGTAGAAGAGGTTTTCCGGGAAATTGCGGCGCGAAAATGTGCTCAAATCGGGCTGAGTCAGCGCCCGCGTCATTTGCCGGGCACGGTCGGCGCGATAGTTGAAGAACATCACCGCATCGCCGACGTGGATCGTGGCCACCGGCTGGCTCGAATTCTCGCTCGCCGTCAAAACCACCGGCAGGGCAAACTCATCGGTCACACCCTGGTTGTAGGAGTCTTTCATTGCCGCCACGGGATCAAAAGCCTTGCGTCCGTCGCCGTTCACCATGGCGTCATAGGCCTTCTGGATGCGGTCCCAACGGTTGTCGCGGTCCATGGCGTAGTAGCGGCCGCTCAAGGTGGCGACGCGGCCCACGCCGTACTCGCGCATTTTCTGTTGCAGCGCCGCCAGGTACTCGGCGCCGCGCGTGGGCCCTGTATCCCGGCCATCCGTGAAGGCGTGGACAAACACGTTCTGCACGTGATTTTCCTTGGCCATGCGGAGCAGCACGTAAAGATGCTCCTGATGAGAGTGGACGCCGCCGTCGCTCAACAGCCCGAGCAAGTGGAGGCGTTGTTCGCGGCCATGTTTCATCAGATCGAGCAGGAGCGGGTTCTCGAAGAACTCGCCGCGCTGGATGGAGGCGTCAATGCGCGTAATGTCCTGGTAAACGACGCGGCCCGCTCCCATGTTTAGGTGGCCGACTTCGGAATTTCCCATCAAGCTGTCCGGCAGGCCAACGCGCTCGCCCGAGGCGTCAATCAGCGTCCACGGGTATTGGGCAATGAGCGAGGAATAGTTCGGGGTGCGGGCCAGGGCAATGGCGTTCGCGTCGCGCTCGGCGCGGTACCCCCAGCCATCGAGGATAACCAGGAGAACAGGCTTGGGTCTGGGCATTCGTTCGTCGTGTTTCCGGTTCGAGATATTTTATAGAATCGCGGCAACTGCCCGGCTAAAGCCAGCCCACGTCAGAACGGGCCGTAGCGGCGCGCTTCAGCGCGGCAGGTTGGTGAGATCCGCGGGCGGTAGCTGACGTTCGAACTGCTGCAAGTCCCAGTAATCGCGCCACGCCGCGATCTTGCCGTCTCGCAACTCAAAAATGCCCATGCAAGGCACGCTGATGCGGGTCTCGCCGATGTGGAAGTTGTCGATCCGCTCGGTCAGCACAACATCGCCGTCGGCAACGATGTGGCGGATTTCCCAGGGCAGAGCCGTCATGCGCTGGGCGCCGCGGCGGAGCGTTTCACGAATCGCATCGCGCCCTTCGATCGCCCGCCAGGGAGCGTTCCACCAGACCGCGTCCTCGGCGAAGTAGCTGGAAAACTCGTCAGCGTCGGCCCTGCTGCACGCATCGATGAAGCGTCGAATCAGGGCGACGCTCTCCGCGTTATCCACGGTCACCCTCCCTCATGCCGGGCTGGCCAAACAATGCGCTTTTTGTGCTGTGTACGATTCAACACCACTTGCAAGATGCTTCGATGTTGAAAGGGGAGCCGCTCCCCGGATCGCATACATGCCAAAAAACGGCACGTATGCGCCACCCGCCGTCACCTCATCAATTCCAGGGTGTTGCTCACGATTGTGGCCAAATAACCAAAGTTCGTGCCACGCCGGCTGCCTTGCGCAGATCGTGGTCGAGCGTCGCCAAGGGCAAGCCCTCTCGAATCGCCAATTCCAGATAAGCGGCATCGTACAACGTGAGGCCATATTGTTCCGCCAGTGGGAAAACCGCCGTGCGGACCAGATTCTTCGTGTCGATGCGAATGGGAAGGAATTCCAAGTCCGTGAGAAACTGGCGGGTGTCCTGGGAAGAAATGCGCTTGCGACGAACTGCAATCAACAGCGCATTTGCCAACTCAAGCAGCCAATGTGCCGGGACAATTGCTTCGTCACCGGTCCGCAGGCGGGCCAGCAGGGCATTGGTTGCCGTGGTGGCTTCATCGCCAAAACACCAAGGCAGACTCGCCGGGGCGTCGACCTCGAACGCTGCCATCAGTATTTGCGCCCTTCTTCAATCAATTCTTTGATCTTGAGTCCGCCCAAGCGGTTACGCTTCTGGATTTCCAGAATGTCGGCGACGGCCTCCTCGGGAGATTTCGTCGCGGGGCCAAGAGGGGAGCGATGGGATTCGTTCTGGGCGAGGGTTTCCAGAGCTCGTTCGATGACCTCTTCGGGCGAATGATAAGAACCGCGCGCAAGCTGCATCTGTAGCAGCTCCTCGCTGTGGGGTGTTAGTCGAACCGTACTCATGAAAGGATCATACGTGAAGCGTCAGATATCGTGCAACGTGGAGCATCAGATTCACAAGCTCCCCGGGGTGGCGCACACGGCGCGCCCTTTGCGATGTACGCGATTCAAGACCAACCACAGCGTCAGGTGTGCGCCTCGGACAACTGATAGATCACAGGCTTAAACGAAGGCGGGGGGATTGGCTTGCCTTCGGCCTTGGCCGCTTCCAACCAAGCCGCTTTCGCCATTAGGACTTCCGCGAGAGCCTCTTCCGGACTCTCGCCGAACGCAGTGCAGAGGGGAAGATCGGGAATGTCGGCAATGTAGCCGCCGTCCCCTTCGCTGTAGAAAATGTTGATGTGGTAGTCTCTCATTCCTCACCGCCTAGAGACAGATTATACGCTTCGACGGCGGGTGGCGCATACGTCGCGCGTTTTGCGATGTGAGCGATTCAAGGCGATTTGCAAGATGCTTCGATGTTGAAAATGGAGCCGCTCCCCGCATCGCATCCATGCCAAACCACGGCACGTATGCGCCAACCGCCAAAAGCACGAAAGGGCGAGCTGGGAACGCTCAGGTTGTGCAGATTTTGTACTCGTTCGGCTGTTACCTTCGCGGTCTGCTGGCGATGCGCACCCGTCCGGGTTCCACCACCGCGAAACCGTCCGAGAGCCGCGCGCCTAGCTTGGCGACCGCCTCGACAACAGTCATGGGCTTGGCCCGGCGAGCACGATTGTGGAATTTCACCAGGATGACTCCTGCCGAGGAATGCCCACGTGCGTACACCAACTCGCCGAAATCGCGGTCTTCGGTAACAAGTATGCGCCGCTCGCCCAACGCGCGCCCCATAACTTGTTCGTCCGCTGCACCTTTCGCGACTTCAGCAATCGCGACCACGTCGTGGCCTGCCTCGCGCAGAGCCTGGATTAAGGGCCCCGCACAGCTCTCGTCGGCCAGGAAATTCATGTATCAGGATTAGGGCACAACCGGAGCGTCCGAGAGCAGCACCACTTCCTCGTGGGCCACGCTCGCCGCACCGTAGGCGATCGCCGCCCGGATGTCCCCTGCCGCTAAGTGGGGATAATCTTCGAGTAGCTCGCTTTCGCTCGCCCCCTCAGCAAGCTTGCGCAGGATCAGCTCGACGGTGATCCGCGTACCCCGGATTACCGGTTTGCCCATCATCACCGCCGGATCGATCTGGATTCGGTTAGTCGTCATCGCCATGCCCTCTTACGGTCACACTGGCACGTCAGTTAATCGTTCCTCGGCCAGTTTTTGCAGGTCAGTCCGGTTCATTTGCCATACAAGTATACACCGCTGCTTGGGTTTCGCGGGTGGCGCGTACGTCGAGCTATTTGCGATGTGTGCGATTCAAGGCGATTTGCAAGATGCTTCAATGTTGAAAGTGGAGCAACTCCCAGGATCGCATACATGCCGAACCACGGCACATATGCGCCACCCGCCCAACGTAGCGCCGCCATCCTGGCGGCATTTGCCGGCAGGATGCCGCCGCTGCAGTCCCCGTAAGCGTCTAGCCATTTCGCGGACCGTACACTAGGCCGTGGCGCCCGCGGCGGGCGGCAACAGGCCCAGCGGCTCCGCCTTGGACTTCATCGCCTCGATACAGAATGCGATGTGTTCATCCAGGGGGATTCCCATTTCTTCCGCGCCCTGGATGATGTCCTCGCGGCTAACGGAGCGGGCGAATGCTTTGTCCTTCATCCGCTTCCGCACGGATTTTGCTTCAAGGGACAGAATGCGGTCCGGCCGCACCAGTGAGCAGGCGGTGATGAATCCCGCCAGCTCATCGCACGCGAAGAGCGTTTTGGCGAGCTGCGTATCGCGCGCCACGCCGGTGTAATCTGCGTGGCCAAGAATGGCCCGCCTCAATTCCTCCGGGTATCCTCTTTGCTCCAGAATTTCGCTGCCCTTCAGCGGATGATCCGGCGCATTGGGATACATCTCATAATCGAAATCGTGAATCAGGCCCGCCACGCCCCACTGCGCCTCGTCCTCGCTGAACTTTCTGGCGTAGGCGCGCAGGCAGGTTTCAACGGCCAGGGCGTGCTTGCGAAGGCTTTCGCTTTTGGTGTATTCACACAGAAGTTGCCAGGCCGCCTCACGATCCATTGTCGCCTCCCCATCAGTAACCGGCTATTATACCTGATGCGCACGGCGGCTTTGCCTGGGTGTCGCGGGTGCGGCTTGGACATCGCTTCCTGACGCCTCGGCGCTGGAAAACCAGTCATTCCCGCGAAAGCGGGAATCTAATACGAGGTCGATTGTCCCGTGGATTCCCGCTTACACGGGAATGACGCCGCTCGACCTGACGGCGGCTTGCCTTGGGGCGCGGGCTGCACAGTGCCGCCGGCGCCTTACGCCAATTCATACTGGCGAGTGATGAGCAAGACGCTTGCATTCAGACGTGACCCATCTCGCCCACATTGTTCCCATTCACTGGCTGCCAGTTGGCGTGTTCCTGGTGGCGTACTTTTTGATCGCGGTGGAGAGCAACAACGCCAGTTACCTGGACCGCACCGCCGCGGCTTTTATTGGGGCGGTGGCCATGCTGGTGACGCGCTCCATCAGCCTCGATCAGGCCTATCAGTCCATTGATTGGAACACCATCATCTTCCTGCTTGGCATCATGATGCTGGTGGCGCACTTCCGGGTCTCGGGCTTCTTTGATTGGATCGCCGTCCACATTGCGCGCCGGGCTCGAACCCGGCTTCAATTGCTGACGCTCCTGATCTTCACCGCCGGGTTGCTCTCCGCGTTTTTCGTGAATGACACCATTTGTCTCATCTTCACGCCAATTGTCCTGACGGTGGCGGACCGGCTGGATCTGCCTCCCGTTCCTTACCTCATTGCCCTCGCAACATCAGCGAACATCGGCTCGGTGATGTCGATCACGGGAAATCCGCAGAACGCCCTGATCGGAGTTTCCGGCAAGTTCTCCTTCCTGGGATTTCTCGCGCATCTGGCGCCGGTGGGGGTGGCGGGGCTGCTGTTGAACGTGCTGCTGCTGGCGCTTCTGTTTCGCAAGGACCTCACCGGCCACCCCCTCAAGGTCCGGGACAAAAGCATTGATGTGCAGGTTGACCGACTGCTTCTTGCCAAGTGCGTCTTCGCGGCCGGTCTGGTAGTGGTGCTGTGGATCATGAATTTCTCATTTCCGCTGGTCGCGGCATCCGTGGGCGCGCTGATCCTGGTGATTGGGCGCGTCAGGTCCGAGTTCATCCACCGCAACATTGATTGGACCCTGCTGCTGTTTTTTGCCGCGCTCTTCGTGGTGATTCGCGGTTTTGAGAGCTCCGGCGCAATCGACATTCTCATCCGTCACTTTCAGCCCCAGCTTCAGGGCAGTCCCACCACGCAGCTTTGGGCCCTGAGTGGCATTATGCTGGTGCTCTCCAACCTGGTGAGCAACGTGCCGGCGGTGTTGGTGCTGCGTCCCGTGGTCCAGACGCTCCAACACAGCCATCTGGCGTGGCTGGCTCTGGCGAGCGCCAGCACGCTGGCCGGAAACTTCACTCCTTTCAGTTCCGTCGCCAACCTCATTGTTTTGCAACAGGCAAGCAAGAAGATCACGATCACGTTCTGGGACTTCGCGAAGGTCGGCGTGATCATCACGCTGGTCACGACCCTCGCTGCCATCTTGATCCTGTCGGTTGAATTCCACTTTTTCCCAGGGGCTTAGGTTCAATGTCTGTTCAGTTAAGGGTAGGGGCGACCCTTGCGGTCACCCGCGGGCGGACACGCGGCCCGCCCCTCCGTCGCGTCCGAAATTGGGTTCGCGGGCACCGTAGTCCCAGTAGCCTAAATCAACAGTTTTGCGCGGTGTCAAAATCGCTGCTAGTTCCCAATTCCCCTATTTCATTACCCGTTTGTTTTCTGCAAGTTCTGGGAGTTTGGCACGGCATCTTTGTTTTTAATTATATGTCCTTATTTTTCTATCGGTTAACCCCAAAATGGGAGTTTGGCAAGTGAGATTTCCACAGGCAGATATTCGATAACTCATTTATCTTCAACAAGGGTTAAGTTTGGCAAAAAAGGAATCCTTTATTTCTCAATCTTTTTCCTTTTCTTCGCCATTCTTCGCGCTCCGCCCGTTTCGCCTCCCCGCCCTGGCGGGCGGCGCTCCGGCTCTTGCACTTCCCACAGCAACCGCATTTTCCGCTCAATCTGACGGTCCATATTCATCTGGCCACTTCATCCGGCGAACCCTTCTGGCGCCGGCGGACACACCAAATCCTGAATTAGCGAAAAGGACATAAAATGCGAGGGGTTTACCACTTGATAATATCCCAGCGCGAGGGCGGAGTCAAGGGGTTTGAGCGATGGGTAGTATCTCAGTTTGAATTTGTAGCGGCGAGTTTACCTCGCCCAATGGCGGCGTAAAGCCGCCTCTACGCCAAACTGAGACACTACCGAGCGATAGGCCGTGGTACTTTTCATCGCTGTGCCGGCGGTCTATAGGCCTGATGCTGTTCAGCCAGCGATGAATCCGGTTCATGGGCTTCTCCTTGTTCGCTGTGGAGCCTGTTTCGGTTCCGGACAACGCCGCGTAAATTCCGGCAGGGGGCAGCCCGCCGTAGAAGCACTGTCCGCAGCGCCAAAATCGCCGGCGAGGACGCCGGCCCTACAAACTGCGGCGGCGGGTAAGGCGCACTACCGGTCCACAGCGCCAAAATCGGCGGCGAGGACGCCGGCCCTACAAACTGCGGCGGCGGGTAAGGCGCACTACCGGTCCACGGGGAGGAAAGCCCTGACCGTGGCGGCCCGCTTCAATTGGTTTAGCGCCTCGCGCGTAACCGCCCGCAGACGTAGCCCAGCAACAGCCCTGCGGTTACGGCGCCGACCAACTTGCGGGTGAGCCTGAACGAAATAAAGCGCGTATTCTCCTTGGTGATCTCAACGACGCCCACAGGAATAGCGGCGACGCCTCCGCCACCGCCTTCATCGGTGCCTTTTGCTTCTTTGTTTTCGCCCTGGCCCTTGGTTCTGGCCCCCAAACCCCCGCCGAATCCGTAAGCGACTTTGGCAACCGGCACCACAGTTCTGCCGTCAGAAACGATGGGCTCACCGTACACCGTTTTCACCTGCGCGCTGCTTTGCAATCCCTCGCTGAAAGACCGGAAAAAGTCCTGAATGCTCATGCGCTACACCTCCTCGTCACATTTGACCCACATCCGATTGACGCACTCATCTTAAGTATACGACGCATGATGTTACGCAGGGATCACGAGGCCAGTGAGGATGGTCACAAGAAGAGGCAGCGGAAGGAGCGCACAGGACGCCCCCGCCAAGGCGGCTGGTCGCGGCGAGATTATGATTATCTCAGCCAGGCAGCGTCGGCCCCGGCATGCGGGGCCGGCGCTACCCTCGATTCAGCAACGCCGGCAGGACGCCGGCGCTACAGAGGAATCGCGGCTGGTCATGATGAATGGCCGCCTACGCCGCAGCCTGCGCAGCGCGCTTTCCAGGGCGCCATGCCGCCACCAGGATAATGCCTAGCAATGTCCCCAGAACCACGGTATATCCGATCCACAGGGTCATCTGCGGCAGAAACGCCTCATAGAAGAACTTGGTGGCGAGAGGCGCATTTTTGAACATGGGCGCTACCGCATCGTAGTGCGTTCCCCAACCGGTCCCGCCGTTTCCGCGCATGGCCAGAAACATCACAATCAGAACGGGAATGCGGGCGGCGAAGGCGTAGGCGATCAGGGCGCTTCCCAATGAGCGCCATCCGATGCGCGGGATGAACGCCGCAATCAGCATGATCGCAAAGCCAACCACCACGATGCGCGAAACCGGAGCGTGCGAGAGCATGGAGAACGCCCAAAATCCGGCCGCAACGAAGACCACCAGTCCTAAAATCATATACCCCGCCGCCTTACCCATGCTGGCTGGGCCTTCACCGCCTGCGAACAGCTTATAGGCGAAGTACGGGCCGAAGATGATGGGCAGCCAGGAGATTCCGATAATCGCCCCTTCGCCGCCGGCCGCATTGCCGAACCATGGCATACCCCATTGATGCAACTCACCCTCCAGGCGGAGGATGGTAATTGCCAATGTAATCAGAGCTGGAATGGTGATGAGACTTACGACGGAAACTGACCGGGTGTTCGCCATTGAAATCTCCTTTGCCTGTGGTGTGTGAATTGTGGTTCTGTTGATAGATCGCCCGTTCTGCAACCTCGGGTGACGGCGGCTACTGTAGGGGCCGCCCTTGTGCCTGCCCTCGGGCGACCACAAGGGCCGCCCCTACTTCTCCCCCACGATGTACTTGCATCCGCGCGAGCCGATTCGAGCCGAGTGAACCGTCTCCGCAGGCACGTCACATCGATCACCGGGTTTGTAGGTGCGTGTTTCGCCCTGCGAAGTCAGAGTCATCTCACCGTCCAAAATGACGTGCGCCATCAAGCTTGTGTGTGTGTGATCAGGGTAATACGCGTTCGGGCCGTCTTGCCACGTAAAGAGGTGGGTGAAGCCCTCCTCGCGCAATTGCTTTTCCCATTCCCTCGCATTCATAACCGTATTTACCGGCATTATAGCACCAGGCCGAATCAAAAGGTGGCGGCAGTGCCCCGCCTGTTTCGGTAGAGGTAAATCCCTGGCCAGGACCATGGATCATGCTAAATGCTGGGAAATCGAAAGAACATTGCCATCAGGATCTTTGAACCATGCCACTTTGGCGCCGCCCGGGGCTGTCCACACTCCGCTTTCATCTTGGGTAGGAAAGCCATAGTGCTCAAATTTCACGCCTTTGCTGCCCAGCGACTGCATGGTGGCGGCAATGTCGTCCACCTGCCATCCAAGAACAGTGTATTTCGCTGGGTTGATTTCCGGAACAAGAGCGACGCGAAGCATCGTTCCCTGAACATCAAAGGCCAGCGCAAACTGGTCCTCGCTCACCAGCGACAGACCCAGCGTGTCTCGATAAAACGCCTTGGCGCGATTCGCGTCGCGAACGCCAACAAAGGCGACAAGTTTAGAAGAGCCGAGCATGGCTCATTCACCCTTTCCCGGAATTGTGTATATGTGCGCCGTTTCCCAACGCACCAGATCGGCTGTCCCCCACGATATCACAACGCAACCTCTGCGACACCGTGCAATTGCAGTGTTCTGTCTCGGCTTCAGCGCACTGTGACGAATACCTCGGCAGGATTGCCCAAGTCGCGGGCTGAAGGCGTAATGATGGTTTTCGGGCCGGTATAAATCTTCGCGCCGTTCCTGAGCGCAATTCGCACGTCTTCTTCGCTGACAAAATCCACCGGAACGGGTGCTGGCGCCTTAGAAGGACCGCTCTTTGTGTCAACCGGCTTTGCGCCGGGCTGGCACTCGCAGGACGTGGGTGAAGCCGCAGCCGAAGGACCGTTAGAATCGGAAAACGCAGAAGCGCCGGATGCAGCAGAGGTGGTCCTTTGCCGGTGTTCGTTGAGTACTTTCTCCACCACCTGGCGGACGGTTTCGCGATCGAGTGGGCCCTTGGCCCGCGCATTTTCTGCAGCTTGTTTTGGCAGAGCAAGCCTGGCCACAACCGGTGCGGGAGCCGGGATCACCGCGGCGCGAACCGGCGCAGCCTTCGCTGCATCCTCCAGGCGGTTCACCGGCCGCTGCTCATAGGCCAGGCGCTTGATGTTGATCAGATTGTACGGGCCGATGTTGTCCGTAGTGATGTTGCCGCCGGGCGTTCCGCAGCCCAGCGACATGGCGGGGTTGAGGTCCGTCGAGTATCCGATTGACCCGTGCGGCGCGGGCGAGTTCACCACCAGCCGAAACGCCGGCATCTCCAAAGCTAACTCGCGGATAACGCGGTCGTCGGTGGCATGGATGGACATGGTGTGGCCCATGCCGCCAAATTCCAGGAACCGGCGGCACACATCCGCGCCCTCCTTCACATCCCGGACAATATAGAAGGAAAGCACGGGCGAGAGTTTCTCCGCCGAAAGCGGGTAGCTCCTGCCAATCCCAGTCAGTGGCGCGATCAAGGCGCGAGTGCCTGCTGGCACGGAAAATCCCGCCTCCGCGGCGATGCGCGTGGCGGATTGGCCCACCATCTTGGCGTTCACCCGGAAATTGGGAAGGATCAAGACGCGCGCTACCTTTTCCGCCTGCTGCGCGTCCAGAAAATATCCACCCCGCCGCTCGGTTTCGGCCCGTACTTCGGCGGCGATGGCCGCATCCACCACCATGTGCTGTTCTGCGGAGCAGATGGTGCCGTTATCGAAGGTCTTGCCGGTAAGGATATCCGCCACAGCCTTGGGGATGTTCGCGGACGAATGAATGTAAGCGGGCACGTTGCCGGGACCGACGCCGAGCGCCGGTTTGCCACTGCTGTAAGCCGCCCGAACCAGGCCGATGCCTCCCGTGGCCAGTATGATGGCCGTCTGGCGATGCCGCATCAATTCTTCCGTGGCAGCCATGGTGGGATGGCTGAGGCAGCCAATCGAGCCTTCAGGCGCTCCCGCCGCGCGGGCCGCTTCGGACATCACTCGGGCGCTCTCACCAATGCATCGCACCGCGCTCGGATGCGGGCTCATCACAATAGCGTTGCGGCCCTTGAGCGCGATCAGCGCCTTGTAAATGGCGGTCGAAGTGGGATTCGTACAGGGGATGATGGCGGCTACCACGCCCGCAGGCACGCCGATTTCCACGACGCCATGCTCGCGATCCTCGCGGATCACGCCAACGGTCTTCAGGTCTTTGATGGCCTCGTAAACGTTGCGGGAAGCGAAGAGGTTCTTTTCCGTCTTGTCCGCCACCACGCCGTAGGTCGTCTCTTCCACCGCTAACCGCGCCAGCGGCTCAGCGTGGCGTTCGGCGGTTTCCGCGCAGGCGCGTACCACGGCGTCTATCCGTTCCTGGGAGAAGCCGCTGAGGATCTTCTGGGCCTCAGCCGCCTTCTCCACCAGACGGCGCGCCTCCTGGATGGATTCAAGGTCTGCGTCCATGAGAGTGTGAGGAGATCAGAATGAAACGCTCTAGTGTCATGTCACAGCTAATTCTTGACAATGGTCTTGAGGCGCTTCTGTAGCGGCGGTCTGCGACCGCCGATGTTTTTCAAAGGGTTCGGCGCTCATAGAGCGCCGCTACAGTGCGAGTCTGATGGTAAAAAGTTAGCTGTGACA
>JBOGKI010000064.1:0-12714 GCA_050745605.1 Terriglobia bacterium
TTCATGGGCTTTCGGCTCGCCACGGTGCATGAAAATGGCGTTGGGGGTGCCGCTTGCGGCACCCTGGGGCAGGGCAAGCCCTGCCCCTACGGCGGGACGCCGAAAAACCAGCGGTCCCCGCTTTGCAGCGGGGCAGGCTCCGACCGCCGCTACAGCTCTTGGGAAGGTACGGAATGATTTCGCCGTTAAAATCAAGATCACTCACCGTGTCGTTTGTTCCATTGCTGGCCGGCCTTGTACTTGGGACATGCCTCGCTGCGCCGGCCCGGGCGGTTCCAGCCGCACAGGACAATTCATCGAGTGACGTCAGCGCCCTTATCGAACAATTGAAGAGCACGGACGAGGCCGCCCGCGTGAGCGCGGCCAGGCAGCTTGGACAGAGCGGCCAGATGGCTGCGATTCCGGCGCTCGCCGCGGCGCTGAACGATCCCAGCACCAAAGTGCGCAAGGAGGTGATCCTGGCGTTGGCGCAGTTCCGCAACGCGCAGTCCTTAAGCGCGCTGCTCACCGCCACCAAGGACACGGACCCCACGGTTCGTACTTTTGCCGTCCAGGCAACGGTGAGTTACTACACCGCGCAACTGCCAAGCCTCGGCGTTGGCGGATTTTTCAAAAGGAATTATCAACGCGCCAAGAGCAAGTTCAGCGATCAGGACACGCGCATCGACCCCGGAATTCAAGTGAACCCCAGCGTCATCACGGCCCTCATCGCCGTGCTGCAGGACACGCGGTCGATTGCCCCGGCGCGCCAGGCAGCGCGCGGATTGGGCGTCCTGGTGGCCAAGCCTGCCGTGCCGGATCTGGTGGTGGCAGCCCACTCCACGGATTCAGAGCTCGCGGTGAACGCGTTGGTGGCTCTGTCGAAAATTGAAGACATCACCGCCGGTCCCAAGCTGGTCGATCTGCTGGGCTCGCCCGATAAGACTGTGAAGAAGCAAGCGGCGGTCACCACTGGCATCCTGCGCGCCCGCCAAGCCGTGCCCAAGCTTCGATCGATGGCGCAGAACGACCAGGATAAGGATGTCCGGCAGGCGGCGCTCCAAGGGCTGGCATACATCGGCGACCCGGCGTCTCTGCCCGTCTTTATTAAGGCGCTCTGGAGCGATGATAAGACGGACCGCACTTACGCCGCGGAGGGCATGGCCAGGGCGCGCGATGCGAAGGCCCTGACCGAGCTTGAGAAGCGGCAGAAAGTTGAAAAAGACCCGGGCGTAAAGCTGGCGGTGGCTTATGCCTTCACGGCCCTGGGGCAGCAGAGCCATTTGAAGGACCTGGTGAACGGTTTTGATTCGCGGACGCGCGACGGCGATGCGCGAGCGTATCTTATCGAGCTGACGCGCGACAAGACCTACCTTAAGGAGCTGTATCCCCTGATGAGCAGCAAGAGCTCACGGGTGCGACAAGGCATTTGTGGCGTGCTGATGTACACCGGAGATGCTTCGAGCATCACGCCGCTCGATCACTTGACCCGCGACCGGAACTCCGACGTGGCCGCCGAGGCGTTGCGGGCTCTGAATTCGGTTCGCGCCAGAACCAATATGCCGGGCGCAGGAACGGTCTCCTAGGTTGCAGCGAAGCTCCGGGCGCAGAATACAGCGGTGGCGATGCGATTGCAGCGCAGGCATCCTGCCTGCAATCCCTGCAGGTAGGGAGCTGCCGCTACAAGAAACCCATTGTCCGCGATCCCTGGCGGCGCCCGGTTTGTAACCGCCCGGCCCCTATGCTACGATGAAAATTGAAATCCAACACACAGATTTGAGGGGAATCTATGGCCCTTTCGCCGAAGGAAGAGGTCCAGCGCGTCTTGACGCAGGTCCAGGAGCTCAAGCTTGCTCATAGCCCGGATTCTGACGACGCCTTTATGTTCTATGCGCTGGCGACCCGCAAGATCTCCACCGGAGAGTTGAAGTTCACGCACGTTCTTGAGGACATTCAGAGTCTGAATCAGAATGCCTTGCAGGGCGTTTACGACATTAGCGCCATCTCCTTTTTCGCCTATCCATTCTTGGCGGACCAGTATATGCTGCTTCCCTGCGGGGCAAGCTTCGGTGAGCGCTATGGGCCCATGATCGTGTCAAAAAGCCCCATCGCCACAGGGAATTTGAAGCACAGGCGCGTGGCCGTGCCGGGAAAGTTGACCACCGCCTATCTCACTCTGCTCCTTTACGAGCCCGAAGTGGATCCCATCTTCGTTTCGTTCGATGAGGTTTTGCCTTGCGTGGCGCGGGGCGAGGCCGAGGCGGGCGTGGTGATTCACGAAGGGCAACTCACCTACGCCCAAGAGGGACTGAACAAGGTGGTGGACCTGGGCGAGTGGTGGCATCAGACCACAGGATTGCCGTTGCCGCTCGGCGGCAACGTCATCCGCCGGTCGCTGGGAGCTTCTACTTTGCAATCGGTGGCGCGCCTGCTGCGCGAAAGCATTCGCTACAGCCTGGAGCACCGCGAAGAAGCTCTTGAGTACGCCATGCAGTTCGCGCGCGGCCTGGACCATTCGACGGCGGACCACTTCGTCTCCATGTATGTAAACCACTGGACGCTGGATTACGGTGACGAGGGCCGCCAGGCGGTTCAGACTCTGCTTGACCGCGCCTATGAGAGAGGTTTGATTCCCGCCAAACTCGCTGCGGAGTTCGTGGAATACCCTGAAGGAGCAGTGCTCCAGTAGAAGGGGTCGGCGCCGCCGCATCCCGCCGGCTGGCGGCGGGATGGTAGGTTCGCGGATTTTCTACCTGGATCTTGATTGCGCCGGTGCGCCGCACTCAATCTCCAGCTCGGCCTCTTGAAGCCTGCTTTCCCGCCCAGCAGCGCGATTCCATTAGACTCGCAGATGGCAACGTTGACCAAGACTCCACCTGTTTCCTTCACTTCCAAGCAGAAGAAAATTCTGGGGGCGCTGGCCGGTGCGGTGGGGCTGCGCATGTTAGGGCTATTCCTGATTCTGCCCGTCTTCACACTCTATGGCCTCGAGTTCACGCCTTCGCGGTTTCTGGTGGGATTGGCTTTCGGAATTTACGGCATGGCCGTGGCGTGTACGGCGATTCCCATGGGTCGCCTTTCCGACCGCGTGGGACGCAGGCGAATCCTGATCCTGGGCATGTCCGTCTTTAGTCTGGGATCGTTCCTCTGCGCCATTCCCGGCTGGTTTCCGCCCGCTCTCCGGATCGGCGAGTTGATTGTGGGCCGCTTCATTCAAGGCATGGGTACGATCACTTCGACGGCCTTTGCCACGGTCGCGGACCACATTCCGGAAGAGCGGCGCTCGACCGGGTTTGCCTTTCTTGGAATTCCCATTGGCGTTGCGTTCATCCTCGGCGTGATCGGTGGGCCCGTCATCGCGGGTCTGTTCCGTCCGGAATGGCTGTTTTGGATTACCGGAATTCTGGGCACGGTGACGGTCTTGGTGCTGGCGCGAAGCGTGCCGGAAACGCCGCCCCGAAGGATGGTTCTGACGCCGGTCACAAAGGTTTTGAAGTCGCGGCGGCTGATCATGCTCGACGGCGGCGGGTTTTTGATGAATACGTTCATGACCGCTTTCTGGTTCTTCTTCCCGCTTATCCTCACCCAACGTTATCACCTTCCGCTCACGCGTTATTGGGTCGTGCTAGTGCCCATGATGCTGGCCAGCGGCGCCACCATGTTCTTGTTCTCAAAAGGCGCCGACCTCGGGTGGGGCCGCAGCCTGACGGCGGCCGCTTTCCTCATCATGCTGATTAGCGCATTCCTGCTGTTTCGCCCCTCCGCCGCCGGGCTGTCTCCTCATCATTTGGCCGCGGTGCTCATTCCAGGCTCGCTTTTCCTAATCGGTTTCACCGGGCTAGAGCCTATTCTTCCCAGCTTGGTCACACGCGCGACGCATGAGACTTCCTACGGCACGGCCATGGGGTCTTTCCAAACCTTGCAATATTTCGGCAGTTTTGCCGGCGGCGCCCTGGCGGGCGCTCTCGCCCATTTTTCCTCAATCTGGCCGATGGCTTTCCTGATGACCGCGTCGATCCTCGGCGCGGCGCTCATGCTGCTGGTGCCCTCCAAGTGATCGCCCTACCAACCCACAGGTTTCGAGCGCCATCCCTGTGGATTTCGGTCTCTCCTGACTTGACGTGGGAAATTAGTGCTTCCTGGGCAGGGCAGGACCTCGCGTCACTTGGCGGTCGCGGAGATTCTTCGCAGCCATGCTGCGGACAACTTCAGCAAGGTTCCGGTCAAGGGCGAGCATTTTCAAGTCGCGGTCATTCAGACGGCTAATCAGGGGAAGCGTGATGTCAATGGGAACACGGGGATTGCCCACCAGGGCGCGAACCACGCCGTAGTGCTTTAAATGGGTGCGATTTTGCGCGAACCGGCGGAGCACTTCCTCCATCACGTTTCGCATGGAAGCAATGGCCTCAACTTCGGCGTCCGTCAACTTAGGAGATTGAACCACGGCGCGAGCCACTGACTTGTTCGAGTCGCGGATCAAAATGAGGCGTTCCTCCTGGCTTCCCATCAGCGCCCGCTTGATCTTTTCGGCGGGCGAGAGCTTGCTGAGCTTCTGGCGGACAGATTCTCTTTCGAGCATCCCGGCGGGTTCGCTGCCGCGCTCCGGCGGAGGGGACGTCACCGAGCCGGGCTCAGGCGTTTCGACGGTGGGATCCTGGACGACCGCAGCGCCCTCCGCCTCCGCAGAAGATGTGCTGCTGTGAAATGCAGGGTTTCTAAGAAGCGCGTCCAGGAGTTCTTCCCGCGTTTCAATCAGATGATTGGCGGCGAAGTCTAAGACCGCGACGGGAGTCGCAGGGTTCTGCAGTACCGCGAGGAGCTCTTCCTGCCTGGCTTGGCCGAGAGTTTCCATCGCTTGGCGGGAGATCTCCGGGTCGGGGTCTTGGGTGAGATAGACCAGGATTTGGATTTTTTCTTCCGGGGGGACGGCAAGCTCGCCTCTCGCGCCCTTGCGGCGGACCACAATCGGCGCGGTTCTCTCACGCAACGTTTCGGCAAGCGACTTCGCGATGGCGTTCACCTCAAGGATTGGGAGTAGGTCTCTTAAGATCGGCCAACGTCAGTCGAATCGTCTTCACCTCGCCGTAGCGTCCCAGCGGCTTCAAAATCTGTCCATCCAGGGTGAGGGTAATCCCCTGGGCGTTACCGGTGGTGACAGCGAATGAGCTGTTGGCGCGAAGAACGCGCGTTTCACTGGGGTTCAGGACCCGTTGCAGAAGGGTCTTGCCGTCGCATTCCACAGCCACCCAAGATCGCTCCGAGGCCGAGATCTGCAGCACCATCGCACCCGCACCCAGGACCGGCGGCAGCGCGCCGGAGGTCGCAGCGACGCTCTTATTAAGTCCGGATTGACTCCCGCCCGTGGCTGAATCCGTTCCTGCCGGCGTAGCCTCGGTGGCGCCAGCGCTTGATGCCGAGGGCGTTCCGCTTAACGGGTTTGCGCTGTTGGGAGTTGATGCGGGCGGCAAATTCATCGAGGCATTCGCCGCGTGCACCGCGCCCGACGTGGTAGGGCTCGAAGACGGCGCAGAAACCGCCGCCTTGGCGCTCGGACCGCCCGTGGACGCGACCGGCGATGATCGGAGCGGCGCAGCGCCGCTTGCCGTGTGAGACGGGGCGCCAAAGTTGTCCAAGCTGTCTGAATGTTGATGGGAGTAACGAAACAGCAGATAGCCGCCGACCAGCAGGAGAATCGCGATCATCCACGCCATCAAGGTGCGGCGGTTGGATGCTCGGTTCCCCGCCGTGTGGCTCACCCCGATTCGGGAGAAATCTTCGTCATGCTTAGGCGGCGCTGCCACCTGAAATTCGGCCAGAACCTGCTCAGGATCGAGTCCGAGATAATTCGCGTAGGACCGCAGAAAGCTGCGGGTAAAAATTCCCCCCGGCAGTTTGGAAAACTCGTCGGATTCAAGCGCGTCGAGAAATCGTACGCTGATCTTGGTGCTGTCGGATATTTCCCGGAGGGTTACGCCCCGCATCTCTCGTTCGCGTCGGAGATTTTCGCCAAAACTTCCCATCTGGAGCCTCGGCTCCCCCCTCCCTAGATTACAAGGACTTCATCATAATATTGCTCAATCGGTAAGCATGTCAAATTGAAGCGGCTCGATAAGTGCGCCACGTCCCTACCACCACAAGTCCATTGGTAATCAGTATGATAACGAAAGCCAACCCGGGAAGAAAGCGGAATGCCCCGCCGCCCGCGTCATACACTTGAATGGCCAAAACCGCCGTAATCAGGCCGCGCGGAAGCAGCCAGAACGCCACCTCTTTCTCGCGGCGGTCGATTCCATGCCAAACCGGCATTGTGATTAGCAGGCCCACCGCTCGAGCCACAATCAGGGCTATGACCGTGACCACCACCAGCCAAAGGTTGCCGCGAATCCCCGAAAACTCAACCACCGCTCCCAATAGAACGAAGAAGAACGTTCGGACCAGGAAGGCGAGCTCGGAGTGAAATTGCCGAATTTCCACGTGATGCTCCTCGGCGTCCTGCTCCGGTTCCGACGCCTCGTCGGCCGCAAGAAGGTTAAACCCACCCCGGTTCGCCAGGGTCAGACCAAAAGTCAGGACGGCCAGCAAGCCGTTGTGGAGGACGGACTGCGTACCGGCATAGAGCAGAAGAACAAACGAAAATGTCAACGACTGCCAGAACCGCTCCTCTGACAGCTTGCGAGCGAGCCGCGACCACGCTGCCCCCGCGAGCACAGATACCACCACGCTGGCAAGCATCAGCAGCCCTTCATGCAAAATGACGGTTCCAACCAGGTGCTGCGACCCCTGCAAAAAACCCAAAAGGACGCTGACGGTGGTGACGCCGAACACATCCCCCAAGGCCGCTTCGAGAACAAGCGGTACCGCAAGGTCTTGCGATGCTCCTAATTGCTGAAGAATGGGCAAAGCCACAGAACCGCTCGCGCAGCCCAGCGCGGCGCCGGTCAACGTCGATACGAGCCAGGGAAAATGAAGCAGCCAATGCGCGCCAAAGGCAACGAACACGATGGTGAGAAAGTAGGCTCCGGCGGAGAGCAGTACGCCAGCGGGGAGATGTTTGAGTGTCTCACGAATCCTCAGCCCCAAGCCGCCTTCGAACAGGATCAGCACCAAGGCGAGGGTTCCGAGTGTATGCGTAAGCCCCCGATACTGATCCATGTGAACGATGCCGGTGAGCGGTCCCAGCACTACTCCCACCCCGGTCAGGACGAGGATGTCGGGAATGCGAGTGAGGTCGAAAAGATGATGTGCGACAAAGGCCAGCAGCAACAGCCCGCCCAGCGCTGCAAGAACCGCAGTTGTGTTCATGAACGTACTCCCCGATTGCGAGACGCGGAAAGGCGCGGGCCCAACTCACGCGAGTTGCTTCGCATCTTCTTCGCACCGTTTTGCTGCCATCCAACAGCACGGTCGTTCACAGCGGGTTAACGATTAAGGATGCATCTTCACAAAGAGGCGAGGGACTGTCAACTATTTAGGGTGCGGGAGACAACGATTCAGTTTTAAGGCTCGTTACTTGCCCCGGGGTCCAAGAGTCTGTGTGACAACGAGTGCTTGGCGTGCCCCATGTGGATGGCTCAATGTGGACCCCCGCTTTCGCGGGGGTGACGCCATTGGACTTAGACCTTTCATCCCAGCACCGTCATTCCCGCGAACGCGGGAATCCATGAGTTTTCACACAGACTCGCAAGCCCAGGCAATGCCTGCATCGCGTGAACAGGCACACCGCGTACCTCCTTCAAAGGAACGCGCTCAATTCGAAACATACAACGGAGGGACACTTGGGTCTTAGGAATGCCGGCAGCCAAGAATCGACGATGCAAATCCGATCTGCCGTGCGGAAGAGTAACAACGGATCGAAAATCCGACCGAACTCGCCAGGCTACAACTTCCCTTCGATGAAACGGCTCAGGGCCGCCGAGGTATCGTAAAACTGCTGATCGCTAGCGTATTTGTAGCGGCGCTCCATCTCCGCCACAAGCCACCCGTCGTACCCCACCTTGGTCATCGCGGCACGGATCGCCGGCCAGTTGTTATCGCCCAGGAAGATGTTGGTGTAAACCGAATCGCAACAGCGGCCGCGGCGCTTCATGGTGTCTTTCATGTGAACGCGCGTGACGCGCCGCCCCAGGATTTCCACCCACTGCTCGGCAAAGCCCGTATCGTGAATATTCCCCACGTCCAGGTGGAGTCCGACGGCCGGGTTGTTCACGTCATCGAGGAATGTTCCGAATTCGCGCGGGCTCAGCAGGAAATGCTGTTCGGAGTTGCAGTTCTCGCAGCCGATTCTGACACCGGCCTTTTGCCCATAGGGAGCTAGGCGTTGCATTGTCTCCACGGTCCGCTGGTAAACCTCGTTGTACGGGACTTCTTCCGTAACCAATCCCGCCACCACAAGAATGGCATCGGTCCCAAGGATTTGGGATGCTTCAATCTGCCGCTCCACGATCCGCATGCCTTGATCCCGGATTTTTGGATCGCGGGCGGAGAGCGGATACTTCCAGTGCAGTCCGGTGGAGACATTGGACACCACCAGTCCTGCGTTCTCCACTTTGTGCCGAAGTTCACGAACTTGAGCGTCGGTGGTGTTCATTTGGAACCACGGAACATCGCCCAGCCACAGCTCGATGCCGTCGAAGCCGGCCTTTTTGACCAGCTCCAAGCCACGTTCGAATCCCCACCCTTTGGGGATCAAATTGTCACCAATCGATTTGCGCATGGGCCCTCGCCAGCCGTCCGGGACTTCAGAAACCGGGCGGGGTCCTCAATTCAGAAGTGATCCGGCGGCGCTATCTTAATCTGAGGTTGGGTCAAAATGCAAAAAATCCGTCACACCGATAGTGGGTCAGTTCGCTGTAGCGGCGGTCTATGACCGCCGAAAGGTGTTGATGAATAAGATTCGGCGGTCATAGACCGCCGCTACAGCCATGAAAAAGTACCACTACCGTCACACACGGCTCCTGGCTTTCCCATGAAAGCTCAGGTATATTGATGAAGGGGGCATGGCTGTGCAAACGCAACGGCCACGCACTTCGGATGGGAAGGAGTGCACAGGTGAGACTTAAAATCACTTCGTTTTGGATTCTCATCTTTTTCCTCGCCCTGGCTTTGCCCTGCCCGGCGGCCCAATCCACCCCCACTCAGGACACGACAACCGCCCCGCAAGCCGTCCACAAGAAAAAGAAGAAGCAGAAAAGCTCGGCCAAGGAGGCGGGCCAGGGTGGTGAGGATGTCGGCAAAGGCGTCGCCAAGGGAGGGGAAGACGTCGGCAAGGGCGCGGCTGGAACCGTCGGCAACCTGGCAACCGGGAACGTGCTGGGCGCCGGCGCCTCGGCCGGAAAGGGCGCAGTCGGCGCCGGCAAGGATGTCGGCGAAGGAGCAGGGAAAGGCGCTTTCCATTTGGGAAAGGCGTTGGGTCATTTGTTCAGAAGGGGCGGCAAGAAGGCCAAGAAAAACAAGAAGAACGAATCCGGGTAGCCTTTTTCAACAAACGCCCGCGCGGTTTGAATGTCTCCGATTCTCTTGGAAGCGGCGTCCGGCCTGAGATCAGGCTGCCCGGCTGACGATTGTTACCTTGCCGTCCACCCGCCATCGATAAGGATGGTATGGCCCGTAATCAGCGAGGCCGCAGGCGAGGCTAGGAAGACGACGGCGCCGGCGACCTCCATGGGCTCGCCGATCCGGTGAAGGGCAGCGATCCGCTCAATCACATCGGCTCGAAATTCAGGATTCGCCAGCGCCTCTTCAGTTCCAGGCGTGTGGATGAATGTGGGCGCAACGGCATTCACGGTGATGTTGTGCTTGCCCCACTCCAGCGCGAGGCATTTTGTTAAATGGGCGATCGCGGCTTTGGTCATGCAGTACACCGATTCCCCCGGCAGCGCCACAAAACCCGCCTGGGAACTCAGGTTGATGATGCGCCCACGCTGGTGACGGATCATCACGCGCCCGGCCGCCTGGCTGGCAAAGAAAGTCCCTTTCAGATTGACGCCAAGCGTCCAGTCGAAATCTTCTTCTCGTACCTCTTCCGCCAGATTTTCCGGCGCGATTCCCGCGTTGTTGACCAGGATATCAAGACGCCCAAAATGAGCCGCGGCATCCTCAACGGCGCGGAAGATCTGGTCGATGCGGGTCATGTCCATTTGCAGGGGCAAAGCCTTCCGGCCCATTGCTTCAATCTGGCGGGCCAGCTCGCCTCCCGTCGCCACATCGCGCCGACCCAGGGCCACGTCCGCGCCGGCGTGGGCCAGTGCCAGCGAAATCGCCCGCCCCAGGCCGCGTGCCGCGCCAGTGACCAAGGCGGCTTGCCCGGTCAGATCAAATCGTGGGAATTCGTTCATCCGCGTTCCTCTTTAAGGTGGGAAATCGCCCGGCCGGGCATCATACCCCGCGAATCTGCCGGTAACGGAAGCAACTCTTCAGGTGGTCATTAACCATCCCGACCGCCTGCATGAAGGCGTAGCAGATGGTAGGCCCGACAAACCGGAAACCGCGGCGGATCAGCTCCTTGCTCATCGCCTCAGACTCGCTTGACTTGTCCGGCACCTGCTTCATGGTGGACCACGCATTCTTCTTGGGCCGCCCGCCGGTAAAGCCCCATATAAACTTGTCAAAACTGCCGAACTCCTCCTGAATTTTCAGAAACTGCTTGGCGTTCCCGACTGCCGAAGAGATCTTGAGGCGGTTCCGCACGATGCCTGGGTCTGAGAGGAGCCTCTCAACGCGGCGGGCATCATAGCGCGCTACACGGGCAGGGTCAAAGCCATCGAAGGCAGCGCGGTAGTTCACTCGCTTCCTCAGGATCGTTTCCCAGCTTAGGCCCGCCTGTGCGCCCTCCAGGACCAGGAATTCGAAAAGGAGCCGGTCGTCATGCACCGGTGTGCCCCACTCGCGATCGTGATAAACAATGCCGAGTTCGGTTTTGGCCCAGGGGCAGCGAACAATGGTCTTCTGAGGCATATTCACGTTGTCGGTTACTTTCCGACGGACTCGGCGACCCGGAGCAGAAAGTCCTGTTTTGCGGCAAGTTGTGCTTCAGAAACCCGGAAGACCAGGAGGCCCCGTCCGAAGCAGGTTCTGATGCGGAACAGCGTTGCGGAATGCCATTTGCCATCGGTCGATTGAAATCGCACCTGATCGCCGTTATCCTCCCTCAAGATTTTACCGAGGCGCTCCCGGTCCGCGGCATCGCGATAGTGAAAAATTGCCATACGGACGTGAAGCTGCCGGCTGACCATCGTTTCCAGGACGCGACATGGAATAATGGCTTGGCCTGGCTTAGCGGCATACGCGCGGCCTTCGCAAACGGTGATTGCGCAGAGCGCAAGGAACAAGGCACAGAGCCTCCGCAAGTTCATAGTTCTGCCGGATTCAGAGGGCATCGCAACTTCCCATGCAAGATTGCCGAATTCTACCAAACCGGGGCGCCATTATAACGGCAAATCGCGAGGACGGTGGGAGGATTTGATCGAAGCTCCACGGGGATCAGAACTTCAAGGTGCGGTCACTGGACGGGGGTGTCGGTCCATCGGTCGCGGCCCCGCCAGTAAGGGCACTTCGGACAGGCTTAACTTCCGTGGTCGGGATAGGAATGAGTGTAGCCGGTGCAGTTCGGAGGTGAGCGTCACGCCTTTAAGAATCTCTCGACCTTGATCCGCGATTCACGCAAGATGGCGCGGAGCGTCCCTTCAGCCATGTCACCACTATGGCGAGGCAAAGTTACTTTGCAGCTTGTTGCCGGGTTTCGCCAGACCTCGTGGCTGCCGGGACCGGGGCGGTCGAACTCGAAGCCGAGCGCCCGCAGCTTGCGAGCCACCTCCGGTATTTGAAACCGGCAAGACGACCCATCAGGGAACGCCTACAGGAACGAGCAAATTAAGAGGGGGCCTGCGGAGCTTGACCAGGGCAGGCGGAAGCGGCTCGCCATGGTCTAGGCATGATTCTGCAATCTTACGGGTCAGCCCTTCCGCGATTTCGACGCATTCCGTAATGCTCCGGCCCTCGGCCACTAAACCCGGAACATCCACGCTCGTCGCCACAAAGCCGCCGTCAGTAAGAGGCTCGATGTGGAGACGAATTGTTACCTCGTCCACATCGGCGATTCGTTCTTGGCGCTTGGAGCGAACCTTACGTTTCTCCGTCATTCAATCCTCGGCTCACTTTCTCGAAACGATTCTAGCACGTGACGCCAGTAGCCTGGCCTGCGTTAATCGGCGCCAGACTCGAGGGGTTTGATTTTCCGTGTTCGGGATGGGAACGGGTGTGTGGCCACGCTCTCGCGGACATCGTTGAGGCCACGGTGCGCCACCCGACCCGGGAAAGGAGCGGAGGATCTCAGAAAAGCGTGCTCGGCGCTACCGACCACCTACTTTCTCCCTCAAATCCTGCTCGAAGTGTTTCCTCACCTCTGGCTCCGCGAAAGTGGAGAGCGCTTGCCCCTCCTGACCACAGACGTAACCGTCTAGCACCGTACCCTCGTCAGAGCTTTTGGCCAGGAGTGCCTTTGCACCGCATTTGAGCAAGTGCCGCAGGAGACCGCGGGTGGCGCCGACATTGCTTTTCATGTCGGCGACCCGAACGTCGATAGGAGAGCCAGAGGCGCAGCTCATCCGCACAGAGCGGCGGATGCGTCACCAGCGACTCGGCGATGCCTGGGGCTGTGCTTCCTCAGAAGGTGTGAGCAAATTTGGCTGTAGCGGCGGTCTATGACCGCCGCTCTCGTGTTTTCAATCAATTCGGCGC
>JBOGKI010000065.1:0-12648 GCA_050745605.1 Terriglobia bacterium
GCCCACGCTGAGGTCTGTCAACCCTCTCGGAGGTAAAACCACTGACTGGAAAGCCGGATGCGGGAAACCCGCCTGTCCGGTTTGGAGGGAGGGGGCACCGAACTCAATCGGTTCTCCCTACCCCTATGCTTTTGGTATTTTGAAGGACTTGCGAGATTCTTCCTTCGCTGCGCTTAGGACCGTCGTTGGCTCCTCAGAGCCTGCCCTGAGCACGGCGAAGGGATGACAGGCTGAGTGAGTTTTTCAACAAACTGCCAAATCGCCGGTGTCCTCACCGGCGCTACAGCGATAGCTGACGGCTGAAAGCTTCTTCCCTAACAGCCGACGCCTAAAGCTACTCGTGCCTCAGCGCCTCCATCGGGTCAACTTTCATCGCTCTCCGCGCAGGAATATAACACGCCATCAATGACACCGCCGTTAGGATCAACGAAACCGCAACGAACGTTACAGGATCGGTCGGCTTGACCCCGTAGAGCAGGCTCGCCATCAAGCGTGTTAGGCCGAGCGCGGCGGCAACACCGGTGGCGACGCCCATGAGTGTCAGAATCATTCCCTGGCTTAGTACGAGCTTCAGTACATCCTGGCGTTCGGCGCCCAATGCCATGCGGATGCCGATTTCGTGGGTCTCTTGCGCGACCGAATATGACATCACGCCGTAAATTCCGACGCTGGCCAGGGCTAGCGCCAGGATGGCGAAAATGCCGAGCAACAGGCCGTTGAATCGCGGCTCGGAAGCGGACCGATAGACAAGCTGTTCCATGGTTGCAACGTCGTACGCCGGCAGCTCAGAATCAACGGCTTCAATGGCGTGCCGCGCCGCCGTCACTACACTTGTAGGATTCGCCGTTCGGCGCATCACCAGGCTGAGGTCACGCATCAGGAACAGCCTGGGCGACTGCTTGTAAGGCAGATAGATCGCGAGCGAGGACTTTTCATCCAGGCCCCACGTCTTCACGTCGCCGACCACTCCTACAATCGTGCACCACGAATCGTGGGAGAATCCCGGCCTGAGACGCTTGCCGATAGCGCTCTGGCGGGGCCAGAAGCGCCGCGCCACGCCATCACTAACGATCGCCACTCGCGGGGCATCTTCGTTGTCACGCTGATTAAAATGGCGGCCCTCGATGACAGGAATTCCGAGGGCGCGGAAATAGTCGCCGGCCACCACCAGTTTGCTGGGCAGGACGCCGCGTGGTGAGGTGGGCTGTCCCTCGACGGTGACATCGCCGCGAATTCGCATGTCGCCCGTGCCTAGCGGCAGCCCGACGACCCAGCCCACTGAGCGAACCCCAGGCAACGCTTCAAGACGTTGAAGCGACTGCTGCTCAAACGCGATCATCTGGTTCTTGGTTTGGTAGCGCAATTCGGGCAGGTTCACGTTCATGGTCAACACGCTCTCGGGGTTGAAACCTGGATTGACGCGGCTCAAGCTGACGAGACTGCGGACCAACAATCCGGCACCGATGAGCAAAATCAACGACACGGCAATCTCGCCGACCACCAACGCGCTTCGCACGCGGCCCCGGCCGAGGCCCGTCGATGAGGTTCGCCCGCCTTCCTTAAGGGTCTCATTCAAGTCAGGCCTTGACGCTTGAAGGGCTGGCGCCAGTCCGAAAACGATTCCCGTGAGGAGCGAAACGACCAGGGTAAAGGCGAGCACAAAGCGGTCCACTCCGACGGACGCGATCCGCGCCATAACGCTCGGTGATCCTAAACTGCGGGGCAGGAGCGCGATGGATGAAGCCAAGAGACTGTGTCCCCAGACGGCCAAGATGAGTCCCAAAGCGCCTCCGAGAGCCGCCAGCAGCACGCTCTCAATCAGCATCTGGCCAATAATCCGCCGGCGGCTTGCTCCCAGCGCGTTGCGGATGGCGATTTCGCGCTGCCGCGCCGCAGCGCGGGCCAAGAGCAGGTTTGCCACATTGGCGCAGGCGATGAGCAGCACGAGACCAACAGCCGCAAGCAGCACCATGAGCACAGGTCGAAGGTCCGCCCCCATCACCTGGGCGAGCGGAACGAGGGTTATGTGGTCATTACTGCTGGGCTGGCGCTTGTGGTCGAGGCGCCGGTTGATCACGCTCACGTCGCCTTGTGCCCGGTCCAGCGTAACGCCGGGCTTCAACCGCGCAACAACCTGAAGCGTGGCGTTCGAGCAGTCATGAGTCAACGGCACGGGCGTCCAGAACTCCGCTTCGTTCGGAAAGCCGAAGCCCGCAGACATCACGCCAACAACGGTATAAAATTCGCCGTCAAGCTTGATGGACTTGCCGACGATGGCCGGGTCGGAGCGAAAACGCCCGCGCCACAGCTTGTCGCTCAGTAAAGCTTCATAACTGTGTTCGGGTTGGTCTTCTTCGGGTGAGAACGTGCGCCCTAAGGCGGGACTGACTCCGAGCAGCGGAAAGAGGCTGGCGGTCACCTGCGAACCCATCAGTCGAACCGGCTCGCCGACGCCCGTCAGATTAGAGGTCTGTCCGCTGTAGGCGCCAATTTGCTCGAAGACACGGTTCTGGTCGCGCCACCCCATATAACCCCGGTCACAAACTGTGAGCGGACCGGAATACCCGATTTCCGGGATAGTTCCCCACTGCGTTACGAGGCGGTCGGAGTCGCGAAACGGCAGCGGGTGGAGCAGCGCCGCATTCACCACGCTGAAGATGGTGGTGTTCGCGCCAATCCCCAGCGCCAGCGTCATCACCGCCACCGCCGTGAAGCCGGGATTACGCCGCAGTTGCCGCAATCCATAGCCCAGATCCTGAATGAGGTCTTGCACGACGTTCATCCGTCGCATGTCCCGGCACTCCTCTTTGATTTGTTCGGTTCCACCCAGTTCACGCAGTGCGGCGTATCGCGCCGCTTCCTGACTCATGCCCTGCGCGATGTTTTCTTCGATCTGCTTCTCCAAGTGAAAGCGCAGCTCATCGCTCAGCTCCTGGTCCAACTGAGCTTTGCGAAACAAGGAGCGAATTCGCAGCGGTAATTTATAAATCCAGCGCATGATTCAAGCCTTCAGCAATCAGCAGTCAGCTTGCAGCCCTCAAACCTTGAAATCGTGTTCTGTGGGCGTTGTTCTCAGCGCCGCTGCCGTGGGCTCTGCAATTCTCAGGGGAAAGCCCACGGCGAGAAATACGTTCGCCGTGGCTACCATCGCTAAGCGCCGAAGCAAGCCGGAATCGCCGGTGAGGACACCGGCGCTACAGCGTTTGCTGATGGCTGATCGCTGACAGCTTCATTCATACCTCAATGCCTCCATGGGATCGACCTTGGTAGCGCGCCGCGCGGGAATGTAGCTGGCGAGCAGCGCCACGGCAGTCAGAATCAGCGAGACGGCGACGAACGTGAGTGGATCGGTAGGCTTGACGCCATAAAGGAGGCTTGCCATCAGGCGGGTCAGGCCGAGGGCCGCGGCAATGCCGATGGCGACGCCCACGAGTGTCAGCTTAAATCCCTGGCTGACGACAAGCTTTAATACGTCTGCCCGCCGCGCACCCAGGGCTGCGCGGATGCCGATTTCGTGGGTGCGCTGCGAGACCGAGTAGGAGATCACCGCGTAAAGGCCCACAATGCCGAGCAGTAGCGCCATGCCGCCCGCGAGGCCGAGCATCACCAGCGTAAACGAAGTGCGTGCTATCGACTGCCGCTCGTAGTATTCAAGCGTATGGACGTCGGCGAGCGGAAGATTAGGGTCTACCGACCACACGGTCTGCCGCAACTCGTTCATTAAGCTTTCAGAGCCGGCGAGCGGGCTGTGGATCGAGACGGTGGGCCACCGGATCACCGTGGTATCCCTACCCTCCAAGTGCGTCATCAGAATAGGCCAATACACTGAACTGGGCGCTTCCTTATCGAAGCCGTCATCGTGAACGTTCCCTACCACGCCGACCACCTCTCGCCAGTCGTCCTTCTCGGTTGAACGGATTTGCTTTCCGAGGGCGTTTCGCGGGTCGTGCCAGTATTCGCGCGCCAGCCTTTCCGAAACGATAGCCACCGGAGCGGCTTGATTGTAGATGTCGTTCCACGTGAAGTCCCGGCCGGCCAGGAGAGGCGTGCCAAGAGTTTTGAAAAAGCCCGGTGCAACGAACCTGTACGGGTGGAGCGGCAATTCACCTCCGGCGTAAGTGCGGTCCTTGGCGAAAACGGAATCGTTCCATTCACTACCATCCATGGGAACACTCATGGAGAGGCCGGCTGAAGAGACTCCCGGAAGGGCCTCGATCTTTTGCAAAATCTCCTGCTCAATTTGAACCACCCGCACGGGGTCTTTCACCTGTGTCTCGGGAATGTCTACGCGGAATGTCTGGACCTGCGAGGGCGCAACGAATCCGGGGGCGACTCGGGTCAGAGCGCGGAAAGTACGGATCATAAGTCCCGAGCTGACCAGCAGAACGAGCGCCAGCGCAACCTGGACGATTACCAGCACGTTGCGAGATCGATGCCGTTTTCGGCTCTCGCTCATTGAGCGTCCGCCTTCGCGCAGTCCGCTTCCCAGACCCGCCCCCGCATGTTTCAAGACCGGCATGGAACCGATAAGCAGGGTTGCGGCGAGTGACGCAGCCAAGGCGAAAACCACGGCGGCCCCATCAATGCCAATGTCGTTAAGGCGGGGCAGACCGGCAGGCGCCATAGCAAGCAAGACGCGCAAGGCAATATAGGCCAGCCCGAGACCAAAAGCACTGCTCACAAGTGCCAGAATGAGACTCTCCAACAACATTTGCGTGGCGATGCGTCTCCGGCTTGCACCGAGCGCGGCGCGAATCGCGAGTTCCTGCCGGCGTCCTTCAACTCTGGCCAGCAAAAGGTTCGCGACATTGGCGCAGGCAATGACGAGAACAAGTCCGATACCGCCCATAAGGACCCACAAAACACCGCCCACGTCGCCGATCACATCTTCCTTCAATGACCGGAGGTTGGGCGCGATCCGCGCGTCCTCAAACATTTTCACGCTGTACCCCGGCGGCGCCGAAAAGCTCCTCAGCACGATGGGGAGCATCCGCGCCACATCACGATCGGCCTCGGCCAGCGTGACTCCGGGCTTGAGCCGGGCAATAGCATCAAAAGCGAAACCCCCCAGAAAATTTTTGGCTCGGTCCAACTGTAACGGAAGAAACAGGGCAGGGTCGCCGGCGAAATGGAAGTCTTGCGGCAGCACTCCGATGATTTGCCGCAGTTCTCCATCGACGGTGATCGTTCTTCCGATCACAGCACGATCGCCACCGAACTTGCGGCGCCAGTAGCCGTAACTCAGCACTACGGTTGCCGCGCTTCCCGGGGTATCGTCGGCCCGCGTGAACAAGCGTCCGAGAATCGGGGTGACTCCGAGAACCGGAAGCATGCCATCGGATACGTGGAGCCCTGCCACATGCTCCGGCTCCCCCGTGCCGGTGACGTTGACGGAATAACCCATGTAGAGGCCAATGTCCTGGAAAGTGCGGCTCTGCTCGCGAAAGATGAAGTAGTCCGACGGCCCGGGATTCAAGTCCTTAATGTTCAGCCCGGGAGCCGTGAGCCAGACGGCGGCCAGTTCTTCGGGATGGGGATAGGGCAGAGGCTTTAGCAGAATGCCGTTCACGACGCTGAAAATGGCCGTTGTCGCTCCAATGCCGAGGGCAAGGGTAATTATGGCGACCGCCGTGAAGCGGGGATTACGCCGCAATTGCCGCAATCCATAGCCCAAATCCTGAATCAGGTCCTGCAGGAAGTTCATCTGGCGCATGTCCCGGCACTCCTCTTTGATTTGTTCGGTTCCACCCAGTCCCCGCAGTGCGGCATATCGCGCCTCCTCCCGAGTCATGCCCTGCGCAATGTTTTCTTCGATCTGCTTCTCCAAGTGAAAGCGCAGCTCATCGCTCAGCTCCTGGTCCAACTGAGCTTTGCGAAACAAGGAGCGAATTCGCAGCGGCAATTTATACATCCAGCGCATCATTCAAGCTGTCAGCGGTCAGCGTTCAGCAGTCAGCATCACCATTCGGTTATCTGCATTTAGCGGCTTCCTGTAGGGGCGTCGTTCTGAGCGCCGCTGCCGGGGTAGCCACGACGAATCTGCCTTTCAATTCGTCGTGGGCTCCGCGTTTCTCAGGGGAAAGCCCACGGCGAGAAAAACGCTCGCCGTCGCTACCACGGCTGAACGCTGGCGGCTTCTTCCCTGACACCTGAAACCTGACACCTGAAGTCTCATGCCGTCCCCAGCACCAGATCGATGGCCGCGGAAAGCCTCTCCCAGTTGGCTTGCTCCTGCTCCAGGTACTTACGTCCCGCCCGCGTCAACGAATAATACTTCGCCTTCCGGTTGTGATCCGATTCACCCCACTTCGCCGTGATCCATCCCTGCTGCTCAAGGCGGTGCAGAGCCGGATAGAGCGAGCCCTGGTTCACTTGCAAAACGTCTTTGGAAATTTGTTTGATCCTCTGCGCAATCGCCCAGCCGTGCATAGGTTCAAGCGCCACAATCTTGAGGATCAGCAAGTCCAGTGTGCCTTGCACCAGATCCGTCGGTTTGCTCATTCTTCTCCCCTCGGTTACCGACAAGAACTCTACCGCAGCTTTTGTAGATAATCAAGGGGAAACTTCACCTGTAGCGGCGGTCGGAGTCTACCCGGGAAGGGACCGCCGGTCTGGACGGCGCTGCCCGCTTGGCAGCGGGGCAGGCGCCGCTACGGCGTTAGGCTCTGCATTTCTTAGGGAAAAGCCCGCGGCGAGAAAACGCTCGCCGGGGCTACCATAGCTGAATGCTGAGTGCTTATTCCTCCGCTCTCGAATCGTGATTCACCCCAACCTCTTGCGCGAAGAGCGCCAACTATGATTCACTGGCCCTTCAAAACGAAGGCGGAAGGGAGAGCTGGCTTCAGCATCATATGAAACACATCAATCGACGCCAATTCGGAGAGACTCTGGCCGCGGCTCTGGGCGCTGCGGCGATCAGCAAGCCGGGTTTTGCTGCGGCATTCCAAGGCGCGCAGGAACGCGGCGCAAGAGCACCATTCAGGCTTTCCGTGATGCTGTGGACGGTCTTCAAAGATTTGCCTTTTCCCCAGCGTCTGGAGAAAGTGGCCGAAGCGGGTTATCACTCGGTGGAGCTGGTGGGAGAATTTGCCAAATGGTCCGCTTCAGACTACCGCGCGGCCAATGGCAAAAAGCAGGGGTTGGGCATGGGCTTTGACGCGACGTCCGGAGTCCGCCACAGTCTTGCGGACCCCTCACAGCGCGACGCTTTCCTTTCTGATCTTCAATCGCTGTTTGACGTTTGCAAGAAAATCGAGTGCCCTTCGGTGATTGTTCTCTCCGGCAATCGCATGCCCAGCTTGCCGCGCGCGGCGCAACATACGAGCTGCGTTGAAGGCTTGAAGCGGGCCGCGGACTTGGCGGATCAGCACAACATCAACGTGCTGCTTGAAAATATCGATCCCGAGGAAAACCCGCATTACTACCTGACGTCGGTGGCCGAAGGTTTTGAAATCATCGCCGCGGTCGGTCACCCTCGCGTCAAGTTTCTCTGCGACTTCTACCACGAGCAGATTGCCGAAGGAAATCTGATTGAAAAATTGGAAAAGAATATTGACAAGGTTGGTCTGGTGCACATCGCGGACGTTCCGGGGCGCCACGAGCCAGGGACGGGCGAAATCAATTACGTCAATATCTTCAAGAAGCTCGGCGAGCTTCACTACAATAGGTTTGCGGCAATGGAATTCCTTCCGCTCGGTGATGCGGTGAAGAGCCTGCGCGCCGCGCGCGAAATGGCGTTGCGGGCCGGGCGCGTTTAGCGGTCCGCCGAGAAAGCCCAAATTGTCATGCTGAGCCCTTCGCATGTCATTCCGAGCCGATTCGCTCCTCTTCGAATCGCTGTGAGCGGCGCGAAGAGGAGCGAATCGGCTCAGAATGACAGCCTCCGAGGGTTTTTCAGCGACCTGACAGTGCTCAGTTACCCGCAGACTTACCACCCAAATTTAGCTTCCGATTTGATAACCCCTTCCAGAATCCACCGTCCAAATGATTTGAAGGAGATGGTTACCTTCCGGGAGGAATTTAAAGAATCTGCAGATTGGCCGGAAAAAGGAAACTTTTCGGCGCCGCCAGCCGTATGTGTTAATGAAGCGAGAAGGACAGGAAAGAGAGGCACTATGTGGATCCGCTTGAATCAGGATGCTGTTATTGAAGATCTTGGAAATCACGCCGCGGAAAGCGTTGAGAAGCTGCGCGCCCTCCTCGCTTCGGGCGCCCGTGCCCAAACCGACCCCCAACGCCGGAGTTTCTACGAAGTGGAAAACGGCTCGCGGATTTATTACATCCACGTCTGTCCGAATGGAAAAGTGTTGCTTCTGGCCGTCTGGCCCAAAGAGACAGTGAGCCAGCGTCTGCCCGTGAGCGATCGTGCCTCAGCCTCAGCTTCAATGTGAGGCGTGAACAAAGGTCAATCCAGTTTTGAAAAGTGAGATCGATCCCATCCTGGCCAGGCATCTCCTATAATGAACTCGGGGTTTCCGATGAGTTCACAGCCTGGCCTTGACGCGCTGGTCTCCATTCAGGCCGAGATCCAGAGTTTCCTCGAAGGGCACGAGATGCCCGCAATTTCAGAGGTGGATTTCGGCACGCTCGACCTCAGCCATTCCGAATGGCGGCTGAGCATTGCCTACGGCAAGCTGATCTTTGAAGCCTGGAACGCCTCCCGGTCTTTTCATCGCCGGATTGAATGTATCTCTTATCGGGACCGGGGCCGGCTGGGCGTGGTGGTCCGCAAGCCCGGAGGCCGCGAGACCGTGATTCTGGAGTTTCACGATGCGGCCTCCACTTTGCCGGACCGCGACGAGGCTGCGCGGCGTGATTTGCGGCGACAGGTGGAAACCGCCCTGCGCCGCGAATTTCCAGATTGGGTCTTCAGCCGCTTCAGCAACCGCACCGACCGCGAGCATTCATTTTCCTCCTGGTATGTGCGTGGATATGCCAAGCGGGGCCGCACGGCCTGGGCTGTCCTGGCTCTGGGTGACTCGCTTAATCCGACCGCCGTAGACGCGGTCCTGGCCCATGGGTTGAATTGGCTCGGCTGGCTCCGGGAAAATCATCCCGAACTCATATTTTCAGGCATCAAGATTCTCCTGCCCCCGGATGCGGTTAACCTCACGGCTCATCGCGCTGTTTTCATCAACTCCTCTCTGGCCAAGGTATCCATCCTCGCGCGGCGCTCCCCGGCGGAGCCGCTTCGGGAGGTTGACCTCCAGGACTTCGGAAACGTCGAGACCCATCTTGTTCCCCGGCTGCACGTCGAATCCGTCCTGGCGCGTCACCGTGACTTTCTCGCCGCAATTCTAGGCGAGGAAGCTCGCCTCATCGACCTGTCTCCGGGAGCAGCCTTAAGCTCAACCTCGATCCGCTATCTGGGCTTGACCCTGGGTCGCATTGAAGGGCACGTCGCTCCCAGGATTTATTTTGGACTTGACGGGCAGGAATGGGAGGCAGATGAAACATGCGGCGAGGAGTTCCGCCGGTTCGTGCGGCAGATTGTCGAGGCGCGCGCTGCCCGCACCGGAGACTTGTCCTCCCCCGCCTATGCCCTTCACCCGGAACGCTGGTTGGAGACCCTGCTCATTCGTGACTTGACCAAGATCGATCCCGCCCTCTTGCCTCAACCTGTCTACCAGCAAGTTCCGGCGTTCACCGGCGCCGACCGCGGCGTGGTCGATATTCTCGGTGTGACCGTCTCGGGCCGTCTGGCGGTGCTCGAATTAAAGCTGGATGAGCAGATCAACCTTCCGCTTCAAGGGCTTGACTATTGGCTCCGCGTGAAGTGGTTGAATGAGCGCGGGCAATTCCGCGAGCGAGGCTATTTCCCAGGCATTGAGCTGTCCCAACAGCCGCCTCTCATCTACCTGGTCTCGCCCGCCTTCCGCTTTCACACTTCGAATGAAACCGTCCTGCGATTTTTCGACCCTTCCATCCAGGTTGTCCGTGTCGGCCTCAATCAGCAATGGAGGGATGGAATCAAAGTGCTCTTCCGCCGCAATATGTCCGCGCGCGCCGAAGCTTCATCCTAGACAGACCCGCTGAATCCGGTCAGAGTCGAAAGTTCCGGTGCTGGACTAATGCCGTGTTGAATCGCGGGTGGTGTCGTAAGACAAGAGCAGTTGAGCCGTCACACCACACATGCCGGCGATAATGATGGTGGCAAGTAAGGGGTGAGCTGGCCAGATTTTATGGGCAAAGCCGAAATTCCATAAGCCGATGGTCGCGGCGGCCGAAACGAGCAGAGTCACCAGGAAGATTCGCATGGTAGACCTCATGTCCAAATAGAGATACGAGACTGCAACGCAGAAGGTTCCCGCCCGTGTAACAGCAACACAAAATCGACCCACTACCAAAGTTTCTGCGTACTTGCCTTCTGCGAACCACCGGCAAATAATGGAGCGGTCCCCCAACATGCTCAAGCTCAACCCCGAACAACAGCAAGCTGTCAACCACGGCGAGGGTCCCTTGCTCATCATCGCCGGCCCCGGCAGCGGCAAAACCCGGGTGATCACGCAGCGCATTGTGCATCTTTTGGAGCGCGCCGCAAGTGATGCCGAGGCCTCGCCCTTGCAGCCGGAAAACATCCTGGCGCTGACGTTCACGGAGAAGGCGGCGCTGGAAATGAAGCACCGCGTGAGCCAGGCTTTGCCGGCGCTCAACTCCACGCCGCACATCTCCACTTTTCATTCGTTCTGTTATGAAACTCTTCGTCAGTGGCATTTCGAGCGGCGGCTGCTGGACAAAGTCGATGTCTGGATTTTTTTGCGCCGCCGCATGAGCCTCCTGGGGCTGGAGTTTTATCAGAAGCTTGCCGAGCCGGGCGCCTTTCTGCATGACTTGAATGAGTTCTTTTCGCGCTGCCAGGATTCGCTGGTCAGTCCGGAGGATTTTGAGGCTTATGTCCTCGACTGCGAAAAGCGGTTGTTCTCCCAACACCCGGCTCTCGCCCGGCAACCGGCAGCCTTGAGCGCGGCGGCGGGCGGATCCACGGCGATCCGTCCGTCAGCGGGACGCGCCTCGGACCGGGCTGCGCCGCTCAGCCCTGAAGACCAGATGGCTTGGGAGGAAATTCTGAAGAAGCGGGAACTGGCGCGGGTGTTCCGCACCAGCACGCGCCTGGTTGAGGAGGCTTCGTACTCGAGCTTGGGCAGCCTTATCAGCGAAACCGTGCGGCTGTGGAGCCATCAGCCGGAGGCGATCGAGCGCGCTCAAAAGCAATTCAAGTTTGTGTTGGTGGATGAATTTCAGGACACCAATTACGGGCAGATGGAGCTTCTGCGCCGGCTGGTGCCACCGCCATACCGCGTCACCGCCGTCGGCGATGACGATCAGGCGATTTACCGCTTCCGTGGCGCCTCGCACGGCGCGTTTGAGATGTTCTCCCGGGCTTTCCCCGGCCATCGGACGATTTATCTCCATCGCAATTACCGCTCCACCGCAAAGATCCTGCGCGTGGCGGATGCGGTGATTGCGCACAACAACCGCTATGAACAGAAGCCGGACCTCGAGACCGGAAATGAAGAAGGTAACCGCGTCTTCCTGCTGAATGCCCAGAATTACCGCAGCGAGGCGGCGTGGGTAGCGGACGAGATTCAGCGCCTGGGACGCGAGGGCCGGCCGCCAGAGGAAATCGCGGTCCTTTATCGCGCTCATAGCCATCGCGACTTGCTGGTTGAAGAACTGCGGCGACGGGATATTCCTTTTTCGATCCGGGGCTTATCCATCCTGAATACTCCGGTGTTGCGCGATGTGGTGGCCTATCTGAGCGTGGTTCACTCGCCGCATGACAATATCGGCATGACGCGCATCCTGGCCGACCCACGCTGGCAATTCTCTCCGGAACTTGCGCAGAAGGTCCGGTTGCGCGCCGCGTCCAACCATTGCTCCATCGACGGCGTTCTGCGCGATCCCTCCAACTCAGACCTGGAGGGCGAACTGGCCGCGTCCGGTTGGAGTGAACTGGAAAGACTGCTGCGCGGGCTGCGGAATTTTTCGCGATCGGCTCCGGTCACTCCGATCCTCAACCGGCTTGCGAGCGTGCTGGGTTTTGCTTTTGTGCCGGGCGACCCCCGGTTGAGTCCGCTCGAAACCTTCCGGAAATTCGTAAGCGACTGGGAAGAGAAAAGCGAGACCCGGCGGCTTCCGGAATTCATGGAATATTTCAATTACTTTGCCGAGGCCGGTGGGAAGCTTGAAGCGCCGGAGCCGGAGGACTCGAGGCCCTCCGTGAAGCTGATGACGGTTCACGCCGCCAAGGGCCTGGAGTTTCCGGTGGTGTTCATCCTGAGCGTGGCCCGCCTGCGTTTTCCGTCCACCGAGCGCAAGCCGGTCATCGAATTCCCCGACGAGCTTCAACGGGGCCCGGTGCCTCCTGGCGATATTCACATTCAGGAAGAGCGGCGCCTGTTTTATGTAGCGATCACCCGGGCGCAACAGCAGCTTTACATTGCAAGTGTGGCAAAGTCCGAGCGGCAGAGATCAAGGTTCATCGATGATCTGCTGGCGAACCCCGCCGTTGCCGCGCAGGACCTCGAAATGATCGCGGTTTCCTCCATGGATGCCAAGCCGGATCAGATGGGAAAAGGACAGAGTGGGAAAGCCGTTGCAACGGCCGGGAATCGAGGCGCGTCGGCCCACGGAGGTGCGGGCAAAGAG
>JBOGKI010000066.1:0-12523 GCA_050745605.1 Terriglobia bacterium
GTGTAGAGCGAACCAACCAACTTCAGAGCGAGGCGCTCCGCTCTGGCCTTCCAACCCCTGGAGCACGCGATCCAGGGCAGAGATAGCTGCCCCAGCCAACTCCTCGCCTTTGAACTCCACCTGGACTGATCCGGATCCGGACAGGCTAAGCCGCAGCGCGGATGCGTGGTCGCCAGCGCATCCTGAGATGAAATTCCCCAGGCGGTAGCTCTGGCCGGGCACGGCGCCGTCGAAGCATGACAGGATGAAGGCGCAGGCGCCGTCGCCGAATAGTCCCCGAAATTCGCCCGGCGCTTGCGCCAGCGGGCGGCTGTTGACCTCCACTCCGACTACCAGCGCCACGTTCCGCCCCGTCGAGAGAAGCGCTCTGGCGGTAGACAGCGCGTGAATAACGCCGACGCAGGCTCCGCCCACGTCAAAGGCTCCGCAACGTCCGTCCAGCAGTAAGCGGGAATGCAGGCGAGCGGCCAGTGCTGGAAACGCCATCCAAGTGGCGCTGGTGACAACCAGAACATCCACTTGATCGAGCCCCACGCCGGCCTTGGCAAGAGCAGCCTCAGCCGCATCAAATCCGAGGCTGATCTCGTCTTCCGAGGGGCCAGCCCAACAGACCGAATCGATTCCCGCGCGGTCACTGATCGTGCCCGGCGCTATGGCGCACTCGGTCTCGACCGTTGCCGCCTCAACGCGAACCGATCCCAAGGCGTAAGCCCAACCGGTCAGACTAACCACGGAACTGCCGGGTAGGACGCGGCGCGCGGGCTTGCTCTCCGCCTCTTTTGCCTCGTGGCGCACGGCCTCGGACAGCAGCTCCGCCAGCGCCATGATGCTTTGTGGACGGTCCTGGGGCCAAGGATTTCCGAAGTCTCGAATTCCCGTCGCGTCCTCAAGCCCGGACAGAACTTCAACCCAACCCATCGAGTCAATGAGTCCCGTTTCGATCAAATCCTCGCCGTCCCCGGGGAGCGGCGTGCCCGACGGAACCTCAGCCGTAACCCGCTCACGCACCGCCTGAAGCGCGCGGGATGCATCCTGGAATGGCGTCAGCTTAAGGTCCACCTGTTTCCTTCACCGGCCCCTTCCATCCGTACGAGCTCTTTGATTGCGGCGGTTTATTCGCATCCAACCAATCTGCCGTGGGCTGCGGAAAGAGAGAGTCCAGCATCAACCAGCACTTGCCCTCCTTGGCGCGGGCAAGCCCGATCCTGGCAAAGCGGTTCGGCGATTGGCGAAGCTTCCTCGAAACCTGGTCGTTGAGGAATCTGACCGTCCTTGAGCCAAAGGTGATTTGATCTTCGGCAAAGTGCTTCACCACCTGCATAAGAAACCGATTCCACTCCCGGTCGACCACGGGAAGAGTCCAAAGCCGCTCATCCGAAGGTAGCACCAGCTCGGCCCGCAGTCGAACGCCCTTGGGGTCCTGGAACACCCGAAAGCGAATGTTGTTGTACGGGCAGCCGCAAATCGCACGGCTCCCTTTGGATGGGTCAATCCAGAAGTTCCCCTTGGGTTTGTCCGATTCCACAGGGCATCCGAATAAACCTTCCAGGCTGCTGGCGACTTCCGCTGTTTCCAGGCGCCGGATCAAGTCCACTTCGTTCAGAGCCCTGCCCGTCTGTTGAAGTCGGCCGGATTGGCGGTCCTCGAAGTGTGGCGCACGCGGTGAGGCCGGCGCCAGCGGGCAGCGCACCCAGTCCCCACGGTTGAACGTGAAAGGATCAAGCCAAGCGTAGCGCCGCCAAGGCATCGGCCGCACCGAACGAAAAGATCCCTGGTCATCCGGCTCCAAGCCGATGATGCAATATCCCGGCCACATCAGCGTAATATCGGAGATGACGATTTCTGGCATGGGCTCCCGTGCCTTCGGGTCCGGCGGGAGGCAGGTTTGGGTATGACCAAGTGTTTGACCTCGACGGAATGCCCTTCACCGTTCCAAGCGCGCGCGAGCATCTCCGCCACCAGGCGCCGGTGGCACTTGTCTGGCTCAGCTTCAGAACAAAGCAGTGCGACATTGCCCTCGAACTGCTCCGGAACGATGGATTCCAGGGCGTTTCTGGCCTGCATCAACTCCTGGAACGATGCTTCGTATTGCTCCCAGTTTTTTGTCGCGCGGTAGGCGTCGCGGATTTCCTGACTGGGCGCAAGCAATGGCTCGTGTACGTATCCGATGCCCAGCAATCGGTCCAGAAAGTAAGCAAGGTCCGGGTGCTTTGCGAACCCGGAAAGCTGGCCGCCACGGTTTTCCCTCACGTCGATCACTCTGCGCACGCCGGCCTGCTCCAGAAGACCAAAGAATTGTTCCGCCGTTTTCTTGGTGAAGCCGATGGTGTAGAGCGTCGAAGTCATCTTCGTCATTCACCAGCGGTCAATCAGCAGTTCAGGGCTGACCCGGAACGCGGCCTTGGCGGCCTGCAGCTTGTAGGATTGCTCCAAGGCGTCTTCGCGCATCTCGGGAAAAAGAGTGTGGGCCGCCACCCCTTCAAAGCCGTGAAGCCTCAACAAGCGATTTTCCGCCATTTCCTGGCTCTCCAAACGATGGTCTTTGCGGACGTGGACAGGCTGCTGCCGGGCACGGGTCAGTTCCGGGCAGATCATCAGGAACCGATGGCACTCGATGGGATCTTCTTCAGCGCACATCACAGCGACCTTTCGCCGCCCGGCCTCCGCCAGCAGGCGATCCAGCCCGGAGCGGAAGCCATAAGACTTGCGGCGCGCTTGGTAGTCCACCACTCCGTCCGGCTGATAAGCGTCGGGATCATCCGGCCTGCCCCCCAGCTCCTCTCCCAGAAATAGGTACGCAGTGCCTTCCCTTTCCAGCATGGCCTCAAACGCGGGCTGGCTGAAATGAGGAAAGCGGCTGCTATAGGGTCTGCTGCGCACGTCGGCCAGAAGTTGAACCTGACATCCGGCGAGCAGCTTCACGAATTGAACGAACTCAAGATTGGAATGCCCGACGGTGAATAGCGTGTTGTTTGTCGCGGTAGGGGGTTCGCTCACAGTGCCCGGCTGAATGACCTCCAGAGTCGGCTTATGATACCACTAAAGTTGCTTCTTGCTTGGCGACGGTCAAGGTTGGCTGCCGCAGGCTGGCCTTTTGCGGCGTCCGGCTTGTCTTAGACGAACACTCACCCCTCAATGGGCGACGGCGCTCCGCCGCCCCATATTTCCGCAACCACCATCCCGGCAAAGATCAGGGCCGCCCCAATGAACGCCCGACGGCCCATTCCCTGTCGCATGACGATCCAGGAAGCCATGGAGGCGAAGATCGGCTCCAGCGCGAAAATCAGGGCCGTGTGAGCGGGCGGCGTATACTGCTGGGCCCAATTCTGAATGGTAAAGCAGAAAGCCGTGGCAAAGATGGCGGTGGCGACAATCGCCACCACCAATCCCCCGGTCCAATGGATCTTCCACCCCGTATCCAGGGGCAATGCCAACAGCGCCAGCAGACCGACCAGCAGAATCTGCACAGGAACGAGATCAAAGAAGCTGAACCGCCGCGTGTAGTGGCCCACCAGCACAATTTGGACGGCGAATGCCACCGCGCCGATCAGGGTCAGTGCGTCCCCGCGATTCATCATGGAAACCCCTTGGGGCATCACCATGAAATACAGACCAGCCAAGCCCAGAAACCCGCCGATGAAGTTTGAAGCTCTGGGGCGCGATCCCCCGAACAACATCAGGATTGGAACCAGGATCACGCTGGATCCCGTGATGAAAGCGGACTTGGCGGCGGTGGTGTAAACCAGTCCGCTGGTTTGGAACATGTAACCCAGAAAGAGAAAGACGCCCAGGATCGCTCCGGGCAGGAGGGCCTTGCGGTGGATTCTGCCGCGCGCCAGAAACACCAGCAGCAAGACACCGGCGGCCGAGAAGCGGATGGCAATGAAAGGCAGGGGCGAAGCGTCATGCAACGCCTGCTTGACGATGACGAACGTCACGCCCCAGATAAACGTGATGAGGAGCAGCAGCAGTTCTGGCTGTTTTCGTTTGTTCAAGGGAATAGGGACCGGGTAACGCGGAACTTCGCTGTCCCGCCGTTGCTACGAGCGTGCTGAAAGAGTCTTTAGGCTGCCATTCTGAACGGAGCGAAGAATCCACGCCTTTTATTGCCAACACGACAGCCAGATGCTTCGCCGAGCTTGCCCTGAGCGACGACGAAGTGCTCAGCATGACAAACCAGGGTCTTTCAGCAACCTGCCAAGTCGAGCACTTCACTATCTTTCAGCACGTGGTCAGACTGTTTGGCGCGCTGCAAGATTCGTTCCACGCGCTCATCGGCGGGAGAAATGCCGCGCTCTTCGAGCCAGTAAACCACGTTGGACTTCCCGCTCATCGGCCCGATTTCAATCTTCTGCGAGAGGCCAAACCAGTGCGAAGGCACGCCGGAATAAACCTGGTTGGCCAGCTCCACGTCCTTCTTCTTATACGCTTTGATGACGGCGGCGGCATGGACGCCGGTGGCGGTGCGGAAAGCGTCCGAGCCGAAGACGGGATAATTGGGAGGAATGGCAACGTTCACAGCTTCAGAAACCACGCGGCAATAATCCTTGAGCTTGGTCAAGTCGCGGTCAATGGCGCCCATCAGCTTGAGGTTCACCAACATCTGGTCCATGGGCGTGTTGCCCACGCGCTCGCCAATGCCCAGCGCCGCGGTATGCACCTGGTCAGCGCCTGCTTCGTAAGCCGCCAGTGAATTCGCCACCGCCAAACCGCGGTCCGAATGACCGTGCCAATCCACCCGCACCTTGACGCCGGAAGGCTTCACCACTTCCTCACAAATGAAGCGCAGAAGGGCGCGCACGCCGGAAGGAGTAACGTGGCCCACGGTGTCACACACCACAATCGCCGTAGCCCCGCATTCGATGGCTGTAGTGTAAAGCCTTTGAATCACCTCGGGCCGGGCGCGCGTCGTATCCTCGGTGACGTACATCACGGGCAGGCCCAGGCTCCGCGCATATTTCACGGCTTTCTCGGTGGTGCGAAGCAGAAAGTCCAGCGTCCAGTCCTCGGTGTATTGGCGAATGGGACTGGAGCCTAGAAACGTGGCGGCCTCGATTTCCAGGCCCGAGGCCTGAACCACGTCCGCGATGGGGTTGATGTCCGACTCCACGGTGCGCGCCGCGCAATTAGCCCGGATGCGAAGCTTCGACGCCGTGATTTCCTGCGCCAGACGCAAAACGTCCGCCTTGGCGCGAGCTCCTGCGCCGGGCAACCCCAGGTTCAGACTGTCGATTCCGAGGCCCTCCATCAGGTGCAGAATCTCGATTTTCTTTCCAATGGGAGGGTCGAGGACTGAAGGCGATTGAAGGCCGTCGCGAAGGGTCTCATCGTTCAGCATGGGGGCCTTGGCGTTCTGAAACTCCGGCCCATCCACCTTGTTCCAGTCGTAGATCCATTCCTGGTGCATTCGAACTCTCCGCTGCCGCAGGTTTCTGGCGACTTCCACGGGACTCGGCGAGCGAGCGCGGAACCCTTTAGCATTACCCTGACCATTTTGCACCCGGTGACGACCTACCGTGTAAAAAAACTCGCTTGGACGCGAAATCGGCATTTGATACGGGACGCACAACAAGGGCTTGCTTGCGCTCTCAATTGCATTAATAATTGTTTACGTTTCCTTTACACGGTGTGGACAAGTCCCATGCGAGACTCGATCCATAGTTAGATTGGTCACATGGACCGCCCAAAGATTAGGACCTGGCCATATTCACTTTGAAAGGAATGCCACCGTGAAACCGACCCTGATCCTCCTCCTCGGCCTATGGCTCGCCACAACGGCCCTCGCTCAAATCCCCGTGCCGACGCCCAATCAGACGCCGGTGGTGACCCAGCAGTTCGCTTTCCGGTGCGGCGACATGGGCACAGAAAAGTGTCCCGACGGTTCGCGTCCTGCCGCGCTGATCCAGGCCTCCGATGGCAGCTTTTACGGTACGGCACAAGTCAGCGAGGAGGGAGTTTCCAATCCTCACGGAGGCACGATCTTCAAGCTGACGCCTGGTAGCCAATTCACCTTGCTCTTTACCTTTGCTCCCGGCAAGAACGAAAGCTTTCCGAACGGCGACGCCCCCGGCGCCAGCCTGGTCGAGGGCAAGGACGGATTTCTTTACGGCACGACTTTTGCCGGTGGCGCTGACAATGCCGGGATTATCTTCAAGATCAGCAAGAAGGGCACTTTTCAGGTTCTTCACAGCTTTTGCTCGCTGGGGGGATGCGCGGATGGATCGGGTCCGGTGGGCCTGATCCTGGGGGATGATGGCAACTTCTACGGCGCCACACACTCCGGCGGATCATCCGTTCCGCCTTGCGGTGCCACAGCAGGTTGTGGGACTCTGTTCCGAATCACGCGGGGGGGCCTTCTATCCACACTCCACGCCCTCAACGGCGTCATCGAGGGCAGCCAGCCCTTGGGGTTGATTCAGGCCTCCGATGGAAACTTCTACGGGGCGGATATCGGGGACAATGCTGACGGCAACGTGTTCCGCCTCACGCCGGGCGGCCAGTTCACCATCCTGCACGCCTTCCCCTCCCTTCAAACCCCGATCAGCGGCTTGGTTCAAGGGGCCAACGGCAACCTCTACGGAATCTTTGCGACCTATGGCACGAACCAGGAGCAGACGTTCGAAATCGGCCTTTCTGGCAGCGGTTTTCAAACGTTTCCGCCGTTCGCCAGGCTCGCCGGTGTGTTGGGTGTTCCTTCCCTGGTTCTGGCTTCGGACGGAAATCTGTGGGGCACGACATTTGAGGGAGGCGTCTCCGGCGACGGCGGCGTCTTTGCGCTTAGTCGGAAGGGCGCGGTCCCGCTGAGCTTCTCATTTGACGGAGCTAACGGCAGTCTGCCTCTCGCTCCGGTGATACAGGGCGCGGACGGCAAGATCTACGGCACGGCGACCCGGGGCGGAACTGACTTACGGGGTCACTTGGCGGCAGGAACGGTCTGGGCGCTCGATGCCGCTCTGCCCCCACCGGCGCCCGCCATCGCCACCGTCACGCCCTCCAGCGGGCAGACGGCATCAAAAGTAACCATTCGCGGAACCCACTTCATTGGCACGACCGCAGTCAGTTTCAACGGCACGAATGCCCTGTTCACCGTCCTGAATGTTAACTTCATCATCGCAACCGTTCCGCCGGGCGGAACCACAGGTCCCGTTACCGTGACCAACGCCGGCGGCACAGCAACAAGCCAGCAGGAATTCACAGTCGAGTAGCAACGACCACGGTTCATTCACCGATGGATGACTCGGGTCCAGCCGCCGGGTAGGGCAGCGGCGACCCTTGGGGTCGCCCACGTGCGAGTACAAGACCCGCTCCTGCCTCGTACTCGACGTTCATCAGGCACAAGCCCTGGGCGGGCGCCGTGGGACCGGCGAGCCTGCGGTCCCGCGCCTTCAGAATTCGCAGCATGTCGTCTTGCTGGACTCTCCCCCGCCCCACTTCAATCAACGTTCCCACAAGATTGCGCACCATGTAGCGGAGGAATCCGGTGCCGCGCACCCGGTAGACCAGCATCGAAGAGCGGGGCCGTTGGATGATCCGGGAAGAATAAATAGTTCGCACGGCGCCGCCGTTTGCTCGGTTGTCCCCTGCGTCCGTGGAGGCAGCAAAAGAGGCGAAATCGTGTTCACCTTCAAGCAGGCGGGCGGCCTTGGCCATGCTCAACAGGTCCAGCCGGTAAGGATAGTGGTGGACGTAGCGGCTGATGAAAGGCAGCGCCACCGGCGATTGAAGAATTCGATAAACGTAGGTCTTCGCTTGCGCGCTGTGGCGGGAGTGAAACGTGCGGGGCGCCTCACCGGCTTCGCGGATGCGGATCGTTGGCGGCAGCGCGGCATTCAAAGCCTTAATCAGGCTGGCGCAGGGGATGGAGTTCAAACAGGAGAAATTCGCCACTTGTCCCAGCGCATGCACGCCGGCATCGGTGCGTCCGGAGCCGATCAGCTTAACCTTCTCGTTGATGATCTTACCGATCGCCGCTTCGAGCGTGCCCTGAATGGTGATGGCCTGCGGCTGCCTCTGCCAGCCGAGGAAATCTGTGCCGTCGTATGCGATGACCAAGCAAAGGTTGCGCATGAATGAGCCGTCTCACGGCCGTGTTTTCTTTTTATCACAGTGCGGGCGGTGGCCGCACAGAAACAGACGAAAGGGTCTCTAACCTGACGCCGGCAATGCTTCTTTGCGGCTTGGCGCGACCATATTTCTCGAATGGTAGTGTAGTGTCGCGGACATGACTGGACAATGGGACGTAATGGCAGCCACGACGAATCTGTCTTTCAATTCGTCGTGGGCTGGGCATTTCCCAGGAAAAGACCCACGGCGAGAAAAACGCTCGCCATGGCTACCACCGCCAGAGTACGCTCCATTTTGCGATATAATATGCGCGGATCGGTGTCCCGGAGGTGAGAACGATGGCTGATCTTGCGAGCAAAACCTGTGTTCCTTGCAAAGGCGGAGTCCCACCCCTAAAAGGAGCCGAGCTGGCCGCGCTCGAAAGCCAGGTTCCAGGATGGAATGTTGAGAATGCCCATCATCTGGTGCGAGACTTCAAGTTTCCGGACTTCGCCCAAGCTCTGGCCTTTGTGAATCGCGTCGGCGAAGTCGCCGAGCAGCAAGGCCACCATCCGGATATTTCCCTGACCTGGGGTAAGGCAGGAATCAAAATCTGGACCCACGCGATCGACGGGCTCACGGAGAGCGATTTCATTATGGCCGCCAAAATCAACAAGCTGTACCCGGATTAGCGAAAAAGCCTGAGATAGGCAACCCGCCTCGTGCCAAAGCGCTGGGAAATACAAAGAAGCAGGGTTGACCGTGAGCGAAATACTGGGATCCTCCGCTCCACTCAGGATGACAGCGAAGGGCTCAGTTTGGCAATCCGGGATTGTTCAGCAACCTGCTACCGCTTCGCAGCAATGTGCGATTTGCCGGGAAAAGGTTAAGCCATGGCCAAAATCAGCGCCATCTTTTCCGACGTGGGAGGGGTGCTGGGCACCAACGGCTGGGACCGAAAGGCGCGGCAAAAAGCTGCGAAGAAATTCGGCCTCGATTGGGACGACTTTGAAGGCCGGCACGAGTTGGTGGTGAGCGCTCTTGAGGTGGGGCGCATGACGCTCGATGAGTATCTGGACCACACAATATTCTGCCGCCCGTGCCGGTTCAGTCGCGAAGAGTTCGCAGCCTTCATGAAGGAGCAATCGCAACCCCACCCCAGTTCCCTGGCTCTATTCCAAAAACTCGCCTCCAGCGGCAGGTATTTCCTGACCACGCTTAACAACGAGTCCTTGGATCTGAACCTCTACCGCATCCAGTCGTTCGGTCTGAAAAGATGCTTTTCGCTGTTCGTCAGCTCCTGCTTCGTGGGCGTCAAAAAGCCGGACGCAGCCATCTACCAAATGGCGTTGCGGCTGACGCAACGCGCGCCGGAGGAGTGCCTGTTTATTGATGACCGCGCCCTGAACGTGGAAGCCGCGCGGCACTGCGGCATGAACGCTCTCCAATGCCTGAACCCGGCGAAGCTGGAACAGCAAATCGGCGAAGTGGGTCTCACTTGGTGAGGGACAACGTGAGGGAGGCGGCACGGGTTCGCCGGCCAGCAAGCAGCCCACAGTTGAATGGAGGTCCCTGTTAACAGGGTCGCGCATGCGTTTTTTCCTAAGGCTCTCCTCAACCCTCCCGCCCTGCCGTCTGCCCTCTTAACCCTGCCGTGTACCACATCATAAGCCATTTTATATCAATCACTTAGCCTCGCCTCACACATTTTGCATTGCAACCCTCACGGCAAGCGCACCCCGAGAATAGCCGGCCGGGGCATGCCGTCCTCACTACGCCTTTCCTTGCCGCCACTCATCTAGTACTTTAGTGTCATATTAAAATACGTTGTGTATTATAATAATATATACTCATTTATACACAACGAGCGCCCGCCCCCGTCACCCCGATCAGGGCGCCAGAAAGGATTAAAGGTGAGGACCCATGTTGCCGATAGTCTTGTGGGCTAATCCCAGGGGAGGAATCTTGAGCAAGGAACCAATCCCATCTCTTCCGGACCTCGATCGTGGCGCTCGCTTCGCGCGTAAATCATCCGAGGTCGGATATTCCCTGATTGAGATTCTGGCGGTGATCGCCATTATCGGCATCATGAGCGGCGTGGCCGCCACCATTATGACCAACGTCATCCCCATGGTGCATGCGGATTCCTCGCTGGATCTGCTGGTGGGCGAGTTGCGGCAAGCCCGGCAGATGTCGATTGATCAACGGAGAAATTTTGTCGCCACGTTCAAGGGGACCAATGAGTTCGTGGTGGTCCGGCAGGAGTTGAACGGCACCACCACGCCCATCGCGGACTACTTCCTATCGAACAACGTCATCTATACCCTCCTCGCCGGTGTCCCAGACACTCCGGATGGATTCGGCAACTCACTGGCGGTCAACTTCTCGGCCGGCAATCAAATTGTGTTCGTGAGTGATGGGACCGTGACCGATACCAATAACAACATAATGAACGGAACCGTCTTCCTGGGCACGACGAACAGCCCGACCACCGCCCGCGCCGTCACCATTATGGGCGCTACGGGCAGAATCCACGGCTATCAGTACAATGGCAGCGCCTGGCACTGAGTGAAGAATATGAGAGCACAAGGTACAACTTCCGAGAGCGGATTCACGTTGGTTGAAGTTCTAGTCGCCGGGATGCTCCTGAGCACGGGCTTGCTGGGGCTGGCCTACTGCTTCTCCCAGGGGCTGGCCACGGTGATGGCGAGCCAGCAGGATAGCATCGCCCGCCAGAAGGCTCGCGAGGCCATGGAGGACGTGCTGACGGCTCGCAACACGGACAGCATCACCTGGAGCCAGATTGAAAACATCAGCAACGGCGGCATCTTCACGGACGGCCCCACCCTGTTGACCACGCCCGGGGCGGATGGAATGGTGAATACCGCCGATGACGGGCCGATTGAAACCATCATCATGCCGGGGCCGGATGGGCTGCTTTCGGATGGCACCGCGACTCCGCTGGGTGGTTACACGCGGCAAATCCAGATCACGGACCTCAACGTCAACCTCAAACAGATTACCGTGACAATTACGTATACCACGCCACCCGGGATCACCCGGTCCTTTTCGCTGGAGACCTATGTGTCGCCCTACATCTAACCAGGCTTGTGCTGTAGCGGCGATGTCCTCATCGCCGTTCAAAAGAGAAACGGCGGCGGGGACGCCGCCGCTACAGCTTGATTCCAAAAACTTGGCCCGCGCACGCAGAACCGTCGAACGGCCACGGAAATCTTCGGGCGACCGGGGGTTCACGCTGGCCGAATTGATGATCGCCACCGCGCTTTCCATCCTCTTGTTGGGGGCGGCATTCCACTTCTTCGACGATCTTGAAAGCCTGACGGAGAGTGTGGGGGTGATGGCCGAAGTGAATCAGAGCCTTCGAGCCTCGACGGACCTGATGGCGCGCGACATTTATCAAGCTGGCGCCCAGATTCCCCAAGGCGGCATTCCTCTGCCCAATGGAACCGGGGCTGCGCCGGTACTCAGGCCCGGGCCAGGCGGCTATGACTTCCCGGTGGTGAGCGACGGTGGCGTTTTGCCGGCCGTCACGCCGGGCTACCAACAGGGCGGCGTCATGGGTGGTAAGACCTCCGACGAGATCACCCTCGCCATGATTAATGAAAACTGGCAAGGCCAGGCTCCCGTGCCGATTTCGAGTATCACCGCCTCCATTTCGACGGGCTATACGGTGAATGTCACCATTCCACCCCCGGGCTGCACGATTACCACGAGCCCCACGTTTGACTGCACCTTGGGTCCCAATGGCTACAACGTTCAGCCGGACGATTTTCTGATGGTGTCCACCCCCTCGGGCAATCATGCCCTGGGACTCGTTACCCAGGTGGACACCACTAAAAACATCGTTTATTTCAGCGGCGACCCGCTGAGTTTGAACCAGTTATGCAGTCCGCCCAACGCCAACTGCGGCGGGAGTATTGACAGTCTGGAGCCCGATCCGGTCAACCAGCCGGGCGTCTATCCGACCGGCATGGCGCTGACCAAAATCGACGTGATCACCTATTACCTGGCCACCGGTAATGCAACGAATCCTTACGAGCTCATGCGCATTGTCGGGAACCACCCGGCCGGGTTTACGGGCAGTCCCTCGGGAGTGGTGGCCTACGACGTCAACTGGCTGCAGATCACTTTCGACCTTTCCTCGGGCTTAGCAAACCAGACGGACACCACGTCTCCGAACCAGATTCGCAAAGTGAATCTATCGCTTTCGGGAATTTCACAACATAAGTTGCGGCGGAGCCAACAGTTCTTCGGCAACACCATGGCCACCACCGTCACCATCCGTAACCTGGAGTACGTGAATCAATTCCCGTAAGAGCCGGGAATCTAACACGAACGCGGGAAGTGAGGTTCCAGCCTGGCTGTAGCGGCGGTCTATAACCGCCGGAGTTCTTAAAAGACCAAGACCGGCGGTTAGAGACCGCCACAGTTCTCAAAAGACCAAGACCGGCGGTTACAG
>JBOGKI010000067.1:0-12501 GCA_050745605.1 Terriglobia bacterium
AAAACGACAGAGTGTCGAACGGGTTTCTGGCGCCACGGCTCGCAGACCCGCATTTGTACCGGGTTGGGCAAACTGCCGTCGTCTTCATGAATAATCCGGGCAAAGGCACAGGAATTAACATATGGTACCCTCTGCGGCTGCGAACCACCCATCATAGGAAGTCGGTAGGCGCAGGCAACAACAAAAGCAAGGGAAAAAGCCAAGCTACAAGCCACGGCCGTTCGGGCTTTGATTGACCCCGGAGTTTGTCTTGCAGGTCAAAAGCCCACGGCACAAAAACTGTCCCGTGGCTACGGTTCTCACCGCGCCTTTATCGGCCAGCGGGGGGTGCGGCCTGCGAACAGCTCTTTCGCGCGTTCTGAAGCTCCTGGTCTGTGTAATGTGAGTTGATGATCGTTACCCTCCCGCCGCTGTCTTCGATCTTGCGAACGTCGTGGTCAGTCAGACGCCCGTGGAATTTTACCCCCTTCGGCAACTCCCCTTCGACGTACTGAAACTGCTTGCCCCTTATGCCGAAGCTGTACAGATGGCTTGTCACCTGGTCGGCTGGCCCCATTCGTTTGAGAATCACGCACGGTTCCGCCGCCGCTCCGTGGATGCTGGGTGCGCCTTGAGCCTCCACCATAGCCCCTAAAACCGCTTCGCTGACACCGGCCTGCTTGAGCTTTATCAGGGCGCCGGAGCTCGTATCGAAGGTGCACGACGACACCTTAATCTTGTCAATGATGACTGAATCGTTCAGCCCCGCGCGCGTCATGGCGATAATGTCCTCGTTACCCAGGACCTGAGCGCCAGCTTGTTGGTCCGGCACGGCTGGCTTGTGCTCCTTGGCCAGCGCCAGTGACGGCAGCAATCCTAGAAGCAACACAATTCCAATAGTTTTCATCCTTTCCTCCTCCTTCGAAATCCTGCGGGCAACCTCGATTAGCGTGGCAGAATTGTAACACCGCCCCGAGACCGGTGCAATCTGTCATGGAAGGACTCCCATTCGCGGGTGGCGCACACGTCGCTTTTTGATGTATGCGGTCCCCCGCGTCGTTTCTGATTGTGGGCGGTGGAAAGTTACACGAATCTCGTGTACACTAAACTCGTATGAGAAACGTAACCCTTAGCGCCGATGAGAACCTGATCGAGCAGGCGAGGCTTATCGCCCGCGCCCAGCGCAAGACTCTCAATGCGGCTTTTCGCGAATGGCTGGTGCAGTTTACAGCGCAGCCGGGGAGCGGGCGCGAGGTCGATGCCCTGATGAAGCGATTGCGTCACGTCAAGGCGGGCCGCCATTTCACCCGGAAAGAGCTGAATGAACGGTAGGTTCTTCCTGGATACCAACGTCTTGGTTTACTCGTTTGACCGGAGTGCGCCGGTGAAGGCCCGGCGGGCAATTCAACTGATTCGGCGGGCCGTCGAGACGCGGAATGGGATCATCAGCTACCAGGTGGCGCAGGAGTTCTTCAATGTTGCCCTCCGGCGCTTTGCGCCACCGATGACTGTTGCCGAGGCAGAGCAATACCTCTTAACGGTATTTCGCCCGTTGTTGGCCGTCCACTCTTCGCAGGCCCTTTACGGAGAGGCCCTGCGCCTGAGCGGCCGGTATCGCCTATCCTGGTATGATTCCCTGATCGTAGCTGCGGCGATAGAGGGTCAGTGCAGCACCCTGTACAGCGAGGACTTGCAGAACGGCCAGCGATTCGGGGACCTGCAAATCGAAACCCCCTTCCTGTAAATTCCGAACCGGTTTAGTCCCCCTCAGTTCGGCCGGGCAGTTTCGAGGAATGCGCCCAGCTTCGCCGTCGCCTTGAACTGCGGGATCGCAGAACCAAGGGCGCTGCGCTACAAAAGGATGGGCTGACGCATGTCCGGCGCTCTGTGGCCTGTCTGCGCTGCGCCAAAACGCCACAGTTTCAGCAGCATCCTGCAAGCCTGATCACGATCGAAGGTGTCAACTGACAGAAAATACGCCCCTCCAAAAATTCTGTCTCATGCGTCTCACTTGTCTCACTGCGATATGCTATGTTGCTTCCAGGTGTTCGAGAGAAGCGGGATGCAACGGGCTGCCGCTGAAGCTTAATTGAAGGAACGAAGCTTGAATGTATATGAAAACAAAGGAAGGGCTATCGGGGCGCATTGCCAAAGCCAGCCGCAGGCGCGGCGACGCGGTTTCCCATGAACCGGCGCACCCTCTTCTTCTTTGGTAGATCTCTGCAACCTCCAATGCGTGGAAAAGAAGGCGTGGCGGCACTCTTTTTGCGTGGCGGGCATTGTTGCCACCCGCTAGGGCAACGCTGACGCGCAGTCAAATCGAAGGAACGAAGCTTGAATGTACATGAAAACAAAAGATCGGGCTGTTACGACACCGGTCGCGTATCCGGCGAAACGGTTTCCCGCGGGCTGGAGCAGACCTTATCTTTGGCTGGCTGCGCTAATTTCCGATGCACGGGCAAAAGCCCGAGATGAAACCGGCCCTATTGCTGCATTAGCTGAAGGAACGAAGCTTGAATGTATATGAAAACAAAAGATCGGGGATTATTGAGCATGCAACAACGAACCAGATTACTTGGAACTTATTCAAAATAAACACGATAGCATGTATTTGCCGATGGGTACAGATGTAAGTTATTGAAACTACACAATATAATTGGATCTGGGCCAGCCTTTATGGATCAGGAAATCTCCGGAGTTCTAATCGTTGATAAACCCGCAGGCATCACCTCCCACGATGTAGTGGCCAGGGTCCGCCGCCTGCTTGAAACTCGCCGCGTGGGCCATTTCGGAACGCTGGACCCCTTTGCCACGGGGGTGCTGCCCCTTTCCATCGCCAAGGCCACAAGGCTTGCGCAGTTCTATCTGAAATCCCGAAAGGCTTACGAGGGTACGGTTCGATTTGGATTCTCAACGGATACCTATGATGCCACGGGCCACCCCTCCTCAGAGGTTCACAGCAACTGGCCGGCTGAACAGACGCTGGAAAGGGTCTTGCAGGAGCTCACGGGCCGGATCAAACAAGTTCCACCGCCATTTTCGGCCAAGCGCGTGGGAGGAGTCCGGGCCTATCAGCTTGCGCGGCAGAATAAGCCGGTGATTCTGGAACCCGCTGAAGTGGAAATTTACGCCTTTGAGCTCTTGGGGTTTGAATCCGATGGCGAACGGGTGCGATTTGCCGTGGAGTGCTCGGGCGGGACCTACGTCCGGTCTCTCGCTCACGACATTGGGCAGAAGGTGGGTTGCCCCGCGCATCTCGCAAGCTTGCGCCGGACCGCGGTGGCAGAATTTTCCGAGAGCCGCGCCGTGACGTTGGAGAAATTGGCGGAGGCAGCGCAGGCAGGCAACGCCGCCGCCCTGCTGATTCCCCTTGCAGATCTCCTGCCGGACTGTCCGGAGCTGGTGGTGCGGGGTCGCGAAGAGGTGAGCGTGCGGCATGGGAGACAATTTGAGTTGGCACAAGCGGCGCGGCCTGACCGAGGAGGCCGCCCTAGCCGGATTCCAGCCATGACCGTGTTGAAGATCGTCAACCCCGAACGCCGGCTGATCGCCATTGCCCGGCACGTGTCGGGAAGCGTTTATCACCCGGATTTGGTGCTCGGCTGATCTATCCCGCGGAGAACGTAGCGCAGCGCGGCCTTCGTGCTACAACTGCGGGTGCCGCAGGGGCGCGGTCGAGGGAGTATGGTCGATCAGGGTGAGGGGATCAACGATCACGCGATAATCGTGGGTACCTGGCGAGCGAGTAAATTGAACGATGACGTTCTTTCCGATGCCGTCCATGTATTGATAGACCCACTGTTCCTCCACAGGGGTTGGACCCGCGCCCGCCGTGGAGGCCGCTGATCTTGGAGCCGGAAGTTCAATCCTATCGGGCGGACCGAACTGGATGTAAATGCGAGCCCGGTCGTCCCTGTAGCCTGGCACGAGATAGTGGAAGTGCTGCTTAGCATATGCTAGGCGGCGGTAATACTCCTTCTTAAACGCGTTTTGCGGGCTTCCTGGGTTCGGGTTGCGAATTTCCCAAAACTTGTCGATGAACTTCTGTCGCTCCTGATCCGTGGTCAACCTCTCGAACTCGCTCCGTTCTGAGTCAGTGATAATGTAAGGGACAACTTCATCGACCCATTTGTCGTACCATCTCCCCCCCTCCTTCTGATTTCCAAGGCCCCGGTGGGCCGACCCGTGCAGGCTTTCCGCGCCTGGTCTCAGCGGGCGGGCCTGCACCAGGAGGCAGAAAAAGCCGCCGACTGTCGCGATACTGCATCCAATCCATGCCGCCCGACGAAGCGTCCCGCATGACGATTTGGAGAGTCCCACTTGCGTTGTCACCCTCATCTTCCTGGTTCTCCTCAGCCAGATCATTGTGCGCAGTTAGCGGAAATCCTAACCCGGAGAGAACCTAAAATTCCCTGCTGTCGATCCCGCTGCACTCCCGCCGTTACAAACGGGGGCATCCAGCAGTTCCCGGAAGAGTCTCGCTACCGTTAGCGTAGACGCATGTGCCCGGCAGAACCGTGTCCGTGGTCCTGGGTAACAGCCTGACTGCCAGCACCGTGGTGTAACCAGTATGAACGACCTCGCCGTCGAGGGTCATTATGATTACGGGAGCGAATTGAAAGAGAGGTGACGAGATCCAGGTCGCGTTGATCGTAAACCCGCAGTCTTGAGCGGGGTTCGGGGGGCAATTCACGTGGAGCCCATCCGTGAACTGACTGCCAGCTATGACCCCAAAGTTTTCGGGAGACGGGTTGGGGTTACCACAGTTGTTCCTCGACACAAAAGCGAGGCCCTCGTAAATGAAGAGCGGATTTGAAATCGAGCCCACGGGGCTGCCATTCGCGTCCAGAACGCTGTACGTCACGAGCCGATACGCATTGAGGATGCCCGATGGGCTGCAGATCTGCCCCACGTCCCGATCTGAGGCGATTTGCGTATGGTCCGGGCAGCCGGAATTGACAACGTGCATGGCGGCGTAGCCGTCGCCATTAACGGGCGTTGAGGCGCAATAATACGAGTCCCAGTAATAATTGTACCCGCTGTAGGCGGCCTGGATTTCCGTGCTTCCCGCGGCGACGCCATCCACCTGCCCCCGCGTAGTCCCATCCATTCTGGCGACCGACGTGTTGCTCGAGGTCCACGTGCATTCGGGCGTGATATCCGTGGGGTAGACGTTATTGTTGCAGTCTGTAAGGTTGGCCATGCAGCACAGCGCCGTTAGCGTATGAGGGCCGACGCAGGAAGGCGGCGGCGGGGTGATGCTGAAGCCCGAAAGGGTCTGGTCACAACCGCAGGGGCCGCAGTCATAGTTCGAAGCCATGCCTTTGTGCCGCTCAATCACTACCACGCGGCCCATCACCGGGGCGTTGCCGATTCGCAGCCAGTTCACGCCGCCGTCGGTGGCGGCTGACGGAATGGTGTTCCCCTTGAAGTCGGCTTGCCGGGCGTCGCGCAACTTGCGCAGGTCGATGACCCGCGTCTCGTGGGGGCGCAGCCTTAGCTTCGTCAGATAGTAATGAACGCTGTTGGCCGTCACTACGAACCCGATGGGCACTGTCTGGCTACTCTCGTTTGTCAGGAAGAGGAAGGATTGCGTCTGATTGTCCAGATGCCACGGGTTGGCGCCCGAGCCGGAGAACCTCCAACCTTCGTTGATCAATTTGCTGTCAATCACCAGGTTTTGCCTCTGATCGACGCTTGCCAGCTCCGCCACCATCGACCCCGGTGAGCCGCTATATTGCACACGCAAAGAAGCGTAAGGCAGCGGCAACGGCAGGCTGCCCATGACGGACAAGAGGGAAAGATCGACTGCGCTGAGCGCGGGGACAGTGAGCGTGGTGACCGTGTTCTGTTGGGTTGTGATGGAGGGATCACCACTCTGCATTAGGTCCACTGGGCTGCTGTTTTTCACCACGGTTCCGGAGGAGTATACGGGGGGCGGCGCGCTTGATGGCACCGGATATTCCAGCGTCACGGTCACCTGTTGAGGCGTCTGCAAGAGGTTGCGAAGGGCGAGGTGTGGCGTGAAATTGCCCATGCCCGCATAGGGCGAGCCCTTCGCTGGCACGCCGATCGGGAAGCCGCTGGCGTGCAGTGCGCTTGAGGGCTGCGTGTCTGACCCTGGAAAACGCAGGGTAGTCGAGAAACCGGTAACCGGGTCCCAAATTTTGCCTTGGGCAATGAGGCGTGATTTCGGGCCGTGCGGCACAATGCTGATGCCGCCCTCCGGCGCTTGTGCGGGGCTAACGCCAAGCTGGCCAAGCAGTGCGGGGATGGAGAGCACCTGCAACCCGTGCGGCGTAAAGACCAGGGGCGGCAGCACGTGACGAGCGCCTCCAAAATCCAGGTAAAGGTCGGCGATTTGCGGCTCATCCGCCATGTTGGCCACCGTCACTTGCGCCTGCCGCCCGCCCCCGATGCCCCACCACAGCCCATCCAGCACCGGGGGGATGTCCGAGCGCCCAGGATCGTTCTCCACCATCTCCGCCTCATGGGCCAGCCCCAGCGTGGGATTCTGGATGCTGACCTGTCCAACTACGGGCATGATTGTGCCTTCGTAGTAGACAGCAATGGAACCCTGAGCGAATTCGCCGGTCGGGTCCAGCTTCATCCGCGTAACCAGGCTATGGAGGTCGATCGCCAGCTTCTGTTCAGGCTGGATGGTGTAGGGCGGAGCAATCTGCGCCTCGCCGTCGATGCCGTAGAGCACGATGCTCAAGTCAATAGGAATGGGCGAATCGCTGACAAGGTAAAGAGTGGAGCGGAATCCGGAAAGCAGGGTGTAATAAGGGAAATCGAGCTCACGCGGCGCGATGCTCGGCCCACCACAGCAGCCTGCCGCGGGTTGTGAGGACTGAGCACGAGTGACGTGTCGAGGGTGATAAAGCAGGACGCCCGCAAGCAGTGCGAACCCCGCAATCCCGAGGGAAACCCTTTGCAGCCGCATGGCGCCCTCCTCCTGAATCCTGACACGTCGATCAGATTGACTGCCCGGATGGTGGCGACAGCATAACGCTGGGGGGGGGGCCCAATGTCAAGCTAATTCTTAACCGACAATTTATCAGGAGGGTTTTGATCAGGTTGCGGACGAACGCCGCGCTGCGCCCTCCAAGATGGCTTGGGCTGCGTCATAGGCGGCGCGCGGGTGGGCAATCGTTCGCACCTTTTGTTTCAAAAGGTCCAGTTCGGTCTGGCTCGCAAGGAGCTTCTCCAAGGTCGGCGCGATCTGGGTTGGGGTTTTCAGCCAAATTCCGGTCTGCCATTTCTCAATCCACTGGCATGTTCGCTGCTCGTTTCCGGGGAGCGGATCGTCCGCCAACATGGGCAGACCGCAAGCCGCCGCTTCCATGAGCGTCCCTCCGCCCGGCTTCGAGAGCAGCAAATCCGCGGCCACCATCCATTCATGCATGTTGTCCACCCAACCCAGCACCCGGCTGTTGGGCAGGTCGCGGCAAAGGCGGCAGGCTTCTTTTTCCAATCGCGGGCTCTTGCCGGCTACAAATACGGTTTGAAACGGAGCACGAACCTTCTTCAGTTCCTGGACGATGACGTGAGGCTTGCCGAAGCCTGTCCCGCCGAAGAGGACCAGCAGCAATGGCAAGTTTGAATCCAGTTGCAGCTTGATTCGCGCCGCCTCGCGTGAAGGCAGCGCGGCGAAAGACGGATCAATCGGCATCCCACAGGAGAGAACCTTTTCTCGCGGCGCACCGGCTGCCTCAAGTTCAAGACCAAGATCAGGATGGGTGGCAATATAGAGGTCCACTTCCGGCTGAACCCAAGCCTGGTTGAAGTCCATCAGCTCAATCCCGGCAAGGAAGAAGCGCAACCCGCGCTCGCGCTTGGCAAGCGCCGCAAGCTCGCACATTCCTACTTCGGCGGCAACGACGATCTGCGGCTCAAATTCCCGGATGAAAGCAAAAAGGGGCTTGGCGCCGCGCCGATAAAGCCAATGCGGACCGGTGGAGGATTGCAGATGCTGGAAGCTTTCGATCCATCCCCACAGGCCCGGCCAGAGCCGCAGCGGAATCTCGTAGGAATCGTAATAGAGGCGAAACCAGGCGGCGCAATGCTCCAGGCCATCGACCACGCGCACCTCGAGCTCACGACGAAGCTCGAGCATGGCCTTGCGCAACGCGTTTGAAGCTCGCCTGTGCGAGGCGCCGTGTGAAGTGCTGAGGATAAGAACTTTGGTCATAAGAAGCGATCCGGCCGGGCGTTCTCCGAGCCCCAACGGCCGCGCGGCTTTGAACGGCAATCGGAAATCCAAAACTAGCCCGCATTTCTCACTAAAAAGTGGAAAAGGCTGTCTCTTCTGGCATAAGCATTTGATGAAAAAGGCTTGCGCCAGAAAAGGAGACAGCCTTGATGACCACAGAGTGTAACGGAAAAGCTTTTGAATGTCAGCCCCTAGGAAGCGGGAAGTGCGGGCGAGTTTTGATGGGGGAACGATGAGCAGCGATAGGGGCGGGTTGCTGGGGGCGGAAGGCTGGGAAGCGCGGCGCCTGTACGAAGAGTTGTAGGGCGGGCGCGGGGAGATGGAGAACCGGATCAAAGAGCAATTGATGCTGGTTGCCGACCGCCCGAGCACGGCGTTTCTGCGCGGCAAGGGGATTAGTCGTGAAGGACGATGTTGAGGAGTGAGTTGTGGACTTGCAAGCCGCCCGAGCTGCCGTTGTATTCGATGAAGCCCAGATCTTTGAACTTATTCATAAAGTGGCTGACCCTCGACCGCGTCGTGCCAATCATCTCGGCGAGCGTTTCCTGGCTAACCATCGAGACGACGGGCTCGGGCTTGGATTCCTTGCCATAGCGCGCCATCAGCAACAATATCCGCGCCAGCCGCTTTTCGGCGGAATTGAAGAGCTGATCCACCAGATCCTCTTCGATTCGAACGTTGCGGGAGAGGAGATAGGCAATGAACGCTTCGGCAAACGCCGGCTCGTCGTGGAGCAGGCGGACCATGCGCTCCTTTCCAACTCGAATGATCGTCGGCTGTTCCACGGCGGTTGCGGTGGATGGATGAAGCGGCTGGCCCGCCAGGCAGCCTTCGCCAAAGAAGCTACCCGGTTCGAGGATCGCCACAACGGCTTCTTTGCCGCGCTTGGAGACGACGGTAAGCCTCACCTTGCCCTTCTGGATATAGAACACCGCATCCGCCTTGTGCCCTTGCGAGAAGACCGTTTGCTTATCCCGGTACTCGCGGATGGTTTTCCCGGCGCCGATTTTTGCCAGGAGAGTCTCAGGATCAAAATGAGTTGTCTGTCGGGTTGCCATAACTTTCTCCGCAGGTTCCGGCCGCCACTGGAGCGCCGGTTTCCTCACTGGCGAACTGCAGCGATCAGAGCTTGTCCGGCGCGAACCGAAAGACCATCGCCGCCACAGAAAAACGCGTCGCCGGCTTATCTCGCTCTCTATAAATAACTCAAGCCAAGCGGGAACAGCTCTCTATTATCTTATGCGATGCAACGGTTGCGGTCTGTTCAAAATTGCTCACCGCCTTTGAATTTATTTAGAGGTGATTGGACGTTTCCTGCGCCGGCAAGGGTCAAGTGAGAATGCGATTGACCGTGGCTGTCCTAACCGGAATGCCACGCTAATTTGGACGACCTTGAGATCGCATATGAAATCCTCAACAGTAGATGCGCGTTGCCGCGTTACGTCGCAATGGTTAAAGGCCGCTTGTCTCGATGCGATCCGTGGCCGTGTCGGGCCGACTGTCGACCCGCGCGGGAAGACGACGCGGAACGTGGAGGGCTAATAGAGAACTTGGCAGAAGTATCCCTGCTGAGACGAGCAGAACGAGTCTTATACCCGGAACCATGTGGTTCTGTTGATCAATGAAGGTTCCAAAGAGGGCAACGCCCACCACGCTGCCCGCCTGACGCGCGGCGTTCAGGACACCTGACGCGATCCCAGCGCCTATCAGCAACAATTGACCGGCCAGACGCGAATCGTCGGACGCGGTACATGTCGCCGACGACAGGCTGGCTCCGCCCGCCCTCTCCCGCAGCTAAAAGCCGGGAGAATAGCTTACGCCGGCGATGCCGTAAGCCGAGTCACTATCGGCCTCCCTGAGCTTTTTCCCGAAGCGTTTTATGGGCAAGACCAGGGAACCTGGCGATTTCGACCACAGGTCAACCTGCTTCCGCGTGAAGCTGACGCTGTAAATTTCGGCTGAAACGCTACAGTAGTCGGATCCGTCATGCTTTTGAGCCGACAAATAGTAGCTCGAGCCGGGCGCGTATGTGATGAGTTCCGCCCACGGTGCATCTTCCGTTTTCTGCTCTACCTGATCGGTTCCAACGTCGAAGGTGAGGTCTACCTTTGCGTTGTCACAATCTGTCTCCACAACATAGGCGATGTCGGGCCGCGGCCTCCCCACCTTTCCAGCCGCGGCGAATCGGCGCGCCGCGGCGTCCTCGCGCTCTGCTTCCTGCTTCGCCTGTGCGGCCCATTGCGCTTGCTGTGCCTCCTCCCGCTTTGCTTCCTCCGCCGCCTCTGCTGCCTTGAGCTCAATCTTGTATTTGGTTAATTCAACAAAGAGCGCCTCGGCGTCGTTCCGACTCGCGACCAGATCGACACGACCGTCCGTGACTAACGCCTTCGTCAAGGCTTCTACCAATGCCTTACCCTCCGGCGTTCCGTCGGCCGCCGGGTCGATGTATAACTTGTGGAGCTTGCATGAGGATAGGTGGCCATGCGCGCCGTTTCGTCCCGCCCCGCCGGATTGCGAACCCTGCGCTAGACCAGAGGCTGCACATCCCATGCCGCCCAGGACGAGCCGTGCGTACTCCGAGATGTTTGACAGGCTGTTGCTAAGCGAGGCGATCCTAACTGAGCCGCTGAGGGGTGAATGGGTCCTCAAGTCAACAAGCGCGTAGTTGTGGCCGGGCACGCAGTAGCCGCCATAGCTGGTGGCGAGCCAGTGTGTTCCGGCAGGACACTTTGTGTTCATCACTTGGTCCTGAGCCCCCGCGAATGGCACCCCTGTCAGGGCCACGGACAGCCCCGCGCCGACGATCGCCGCGATCGCTATTCTCATTCCCCGATGTCTCCTCGTTTCTGCAGTCCTCGCACAGCGTATCCCATGACACTATCGCAAGGAAGGACGCGTCGCAAGCTGCAGGCTCGGCAAAATCCAGCGATCGCACGCGATCGAATCGACCGGAATAACTTCACATCGTCAGAACGACGCGGAACTGTGCGTTGCCGCTCAGCATGCGCGCATAAGCCTCGGCCGCCTTTTCGAGCGGATAGGTTTCGATGATGGGACGCACGCCGGATAGCTCGGCGAAGTGCAGTGTGTCCTCGGAATCGGCTGGCGTTCCCGCGGCCCAGCCTTGAATAGTTCGGCTTCCACTAATGAGCTGTAACGGTGTGACCTCAATGGCATCAAATGTCGCACCGATCACCATGAGTTTGCCATTCGGCCCCAGACCGTCGATCAGCTCGGACATCGCTTTCGAGCTTGGGGCTGTCGCCACAATTACCTGCGCGCCGCCCAGTTTTTGCAACTCCTCTGCTGCGTTCGTCGATTTGCTATCGATGTATACGCTCGCTCCGAGTTTCTTTGCGAGCGTCGCGTTTTCGGACCCGCGGCCGATCGCCGCGACCTTATAACCAAACTTGTTCCCGAATTGAATTCCGAGGTGACCCAGACCGCCGATCCCCTGCACCGCAACGAGGTCGCCGGGGAACGCACCGCTGTGCCGTAACGCGTTGTAGGTGGTAATTCCGGCGCAGAGTAGCGGCGCTGCTTCGGCGTCACTTAGACTTTTCGGTATCGCCGCCAGTGCCTCCACCGGAGCCACCATATATTGCTGGTATCCGCCGTCATAGCTGATGCCCGGAATTTTCAGATTCCGGCAATTGCGAAAATCTCCGCGCCGGCACGCGAGACACGTGCCGTCATGGCCGCCGTGCCAGCCGACACCGACGCGCTGTCCCATCTTCCACTCGGAAACACCGTCACCCAGTTCATCGATGATGCCCGCCACTTCATGTCCTGGAACGCGGGGATACTGAATTCCGGGCCAAGCGCCTTCTTTCGTGAGTACGTCACTGTGGCAGATACCACAGGCCTGCACCTTGATGCGCACGTGTCCTGCGCCCGGCGTAGGAATCTCGCGCTCGGCGATCTGGAAATCGGCTCCCGCCTTGGGAATCTGCGCCACCCTCATGGGTGCTATTGCGACTCGTGTCGTTGCCATAATGCCTCCTATGAATTCTCCAACTGGTGTTGGAAAGCATTTACTGGCGCGACCGAACGTCGCTCGCCGCACCAGTTCTTCTTTTCGCGAGCCCGAGTTGGTCCTCAGTCTTACTCGGTTCGAGTCATCTTCACAGATGTTTTTACCTCCGCCGAGAAGCGTCCTCGTCCACGCTGGGCGTTGCGCTGCGTGGGTCCCGGCATCAGGAGCCTCTCTAACCCCAATACTGTTCATTTAGGCTACTGGGGCTACTGTACCCGCGAACCCAATTTCCGATGCGACGTAGGGGCGGGCCTTGTGCCCGCCCGCGGGC
>JBOGKI010000068.1:0-12495 GCA_050745605.1 Terriglobia bacterium
GGCTGGCTGGCCCAGCTTCACATTCACGATATCCGTCTCATCCACCATCACTTCCGCATCGATGATGGAGAGGTCCGAGACCTGGAAAAGCAAGCTGCCGGCCTGATTCTGAACGCCTGGCACCACGTTTTCACCCACGTGAACCGGCAGGTCCGTCACCACTCCCTGGTAAGGAGAGGTGTAAATGGTCTTTTGCACAACGTCCTTGGCACTCACCAGATTGGCGCGGCTTTGGGCCACTGCCGCCTGAGTCCGGTCGTAAGTGTACTTGGCCTGCTGGTATTGGGCCTGGGCCTGGGCGACGGCAGCCGCGGAGGATTGGACAGTGGCTTGGGCCACCTGGTAATCACTCATACGCGTGTCAAAGTCCTGCTTGGCGAGCAGGTTCAGTTTCAACAGCTCGATGCCGCGGTCGTAGCTGACCTTGGTTTGCTCAAGCTTGGCCTTGGACTGTTCCAGATTCGCTTGGGCGGTTCTCAGCGCCGCCGCCGAGGCGTGAACTGCGGAAAGCTGGGCGGAGGAATCCGCGGCGCTCGTGTTCAGAGCGGCGGCCGAGGCATCCATCTCCGCCACCTGCTGGGTATCCTCGGTCCGCAGGAGCAACTGGCCCTTCTTAACGGGCTCGCCCTCTTTCACGTAGATATCCGTGATCTTTGCGATCGAATTGGCATTGACGTTCGCGTAATTCTTGGGTTCAATCTGGCCGGAAGCCGTCACCACCGCCGCCAAATTCTGGCGATTCACGGTTCCGGTCTGGACCGTTACCTGACCTCGCTTGCTCCATGCCACTCCCCAAGCCGTCAGGATGATGAACACAAGAATAACCGCTGCGATCAGCAACTTCTTTTTCCAGGATTTCATTCCTTAACCTCTTTGTATCTTTTCGCGGCCCAGCAGGGCGCTGGTGGTACGGCACAGATTTCGGGATTGCCTCCCATTCTGTTCATACGTCACCGGTCTGCCAAAAGTTTCAGAATCCGGCGGGTTTCGCTTTTGACTGGAGCCATCGCGGCCTTCGTTGCCAAAATTAACGGACTTCCTTTACGTCCGCCAGGCGAGAGGTTCAAGCCAGCCTTCCGGCGTGGCCCATTTCAGGCCGTTCAGTACCATTTTACATGGATTCCACTCTCCCCGTAGCCCAAAAGGTATTTGGCTGTGAGTTTTCCAGCGATATATGATGCAGGCGCCCGGCGAGGGGTTTTTGCCTCTCTCATTTATTCGCTGCGACTATTGGCTGCGGCCCTTGACGCATCCGGGTAGCGGAGTGTGCAGTAGGGTGCACAATGTAGCGCCGCCGTCCCGGACGCATTTGTCGGCAAAGCCTACCCTGAGCGAAGCGAAGGGATGCCGACGTTACGGGCCGGCCAATTGTCCCCCTATTTCTTGCACACTACGCTAGCGTCCTGACTAACGCGGCGGCGCCTCGTGGCAGCCGCGACGAATTTGACGTTTAAGCCCAATGCGGTTCAGTTAAGGGTAGGGGCGACGCTTGTGATCGCCCGCAGGCACACGGCCCGCCCCTACGTCGCATCTGAAATTGGGTTTGCGGGTGCAGTAGCCACCGTGGCCTAAACCGAAGTTCCGCTGAAAATTAGCCTGGAATTCGAGGTTAAGTCCATGCGGAGCAAGGGTTTCTCCGGGTGGTGGGTTTGAAATATGTTCCCATGTATCTGTCGATTTAGTGCTTGACATGGCGCGACTAGTATGAATAATATGTCCCATGTACATCGAAACCGTCCCCAACCGCAACTCCCCGCCTGCCATCCTCCTCCGCGAGGGCTGGCGCGAGGGCGGCAAAACCCGCAAGCGCACCCTGGCCAACCTCTCCCATTGGCCTCCGGCAAAGATCGAAACCCTGCGCCGCCTCCTGCGCGACGAGGAACTGGTCTCGCCCGAAGACCTCTTCACCACTCGCCAGACGCTGCCTCACGGCCACGTCGAAGCCATCCTGGCCATGATTCGCAGGCTCGGCCTGGAGTCGGTGATCGCCAGTCAGCGCTCGCGGCAGCGGGACTTGGTGGTGGCCATGATCGCCCAGCGGTTGATCGCGCCTGCGTCGAAACTGGGCACGACGCGCCAGGGGCACACCACCACCCTGGCCGAAGAGTTGGGGGTGGAGGAGGCGACCGAGGATGATCTCTACGAAGCGATGGACTGGCTGCTGGCGAGGAAAGAGCGGATTGAAAAGAAGCTGGCGGGGCGCCATCTGAAAGAAGGCGGCCTGGTGCTTTACGACGTGACCAGCAGTTCCTATGAAGGCCGTACCTGTCCCTGGGCGCAGTTTGGCCACAACCGGGATGGAGAGCAAGGCCTGCCCATCATCGTCTACGGGGTGATGACGGACGGGGAAGGACGGCCGGTGGCGGTCGAGGTTTACGCGGGCAACACCGGCGACCCGACGACGGTGGCCGACCAGGTGAAGAAGTTGAGGGAGCGGTTTGGGCTGCAGCGGGTGGTGTTCGTCGGCGACCGCGGCATGCTGACGCCGCCGCAGATTGACAAGCTCAAGCAGCATCCGGGCTTGGGCTGGATCACGGCGCTGAGGAGCGGCGCGATCCGCGAGTTGGTTGAAAACGGAGCCTTGCAACTGTCGTTGCTGGACGAGAAGAACCTGGCCGAGATCACGTCGCCGGACTATCCGGGCGAGCGGCTGGTGGTCTGCCATAATCCGCTGTTGGAAGAGGAGCGGGCCCGCAAGCGGGAAGCCTTGCTGGAAGCCACCGAGAAGAGCTTGGCGAAGATCGCCAAGGAAGTGGCGCGACGCAAGAAGAAGCCGCTGACCGCGGCGGAGATTGGGCTGAAGGTGGGGAAGGTGCTGGGCCGCTACAAGGTGGGCAAGCACTTTGAGTGCAAGATCGCGGAGGGCAGCTTCCAGTGGAGTCGCCACCAGGATTCCATCGAGCAGGAGGCGAGACGGGACGGGATTTATGTGCTGCGCACCAGCGAACCGGCGGAGCGTCTCTCGGCCCAAGACACGGTGCGCAGCTACAAGCGTCTGGCGGAAGTGGAGCGCGCCTTTCGCTGCCTGAAAGGGATCGATCTGTTGGTGCGTCCGATCCGGCATCGCACCAAGGATCGGGTGCCAGCGCATATCTTCTTATGCCTGTTGGCCTACTATGTCGAGTGGCACCTGCGCCGGGCTTGGGCGCCGCTGTTGTTTGAGGATGAGGAACGACCAGAAGCACGCAAGCACCGCGATCCGATTCTGCCGGCGCAACCTTCGGCCTCGGTCCAGGCCAAGAAGCGCTCCCACGAAACCGTGGACGGTCTTGCGGTGCACAGCTTCGAGACCTTGTTGTCGGAACTGGCGAGCCGGGCGAAGGTGACCTACGCGCTGCAACGGGATGACTCCGCGTTGACGTTCCGACAGCTGCCCGAGACGACGCCGCTGCAGGCGCGGGCTTATGAATTGATCCGAACGTTCCCAGTAACCGGAAACTGATTCTGACCCTATCCCTCGGGGAATCAACGGAATACTCTCTCGACGCTCATGGAACTTCGGACTAAACGTTGAGGCTGAAGTGGACCTTCACGTGCTTGGAGCGCATCAAGGAAAGCCAAATCTAAAATATCTAAGTTGTTTTGTGTAACTTGCTGGGATTTGTTCCGGAATCTGTGTAACTATTTTATATTAAATGACTTGATGGTTTTTGCGATGGCTTTGTTTTGGCTTTGAATGGGTTTGTTCCTCGAGTTTCCTATTGTTATCAGTAACTTATGGGTTTGTTTAAACAATCCTTTTTTCTATCAACTTTCTCGGTCCACTCGCCTCCTCCAGGCGCTCTGCGCCGGGCGCTGATGCCTCACATTCTGGAGCTTCGCCCCGTTTCGAGTCCACCTGTTGCGTGTCCAGCAGCAGCCCAGCCCTGCTGTCGATCTGCCGGTCGATCAGGGTCGTTCGGCACATCACCCTGCGCAAATCGGCGGCACAGGTAGCAGCGATTGAAGAATCAGAATCGGCGATTGCAGCAGCACGTTTCAGCATGGCGATCGATGCCGCCGCGAGTTATCCACGCGACGGATGTGTTACTAAGTGATAATACGCCTGTCAGCGGCCCCAGTCAAGAGGTTTGAGAGACCGGACGAGGCAAGTTAACGGGGCGAAGCTTGGATGTGCTTTTTTATCAATAAATTGGGCGTATCTCATCCAAGTCTCTGACGGGAGGCGCTCGGCGCGAGACCTGTTTGCTGTCGCGGTGGGTAGGGTGGTTGGCGCTCAGCGATGGGACGCTTGCGAAGCAGAAACCAGCTTGTGACGTAGGACATGAAGTCCTGTGGCTGCCGCCCGCGCCCCGGAATGGCTTCCACGTTCTTCTTAGCCAAGGCGAAGACTTCACTCTTTGAATCGCGGTCAATCGCCGGAGACAGCCGCAGCCATTCGGCAAGACTTTGGCGGCGATGGTAGAGCCGCTGGCTCATCAGTTCGAGACTCGCTGCCTTGAAGAGTTCGCCAAACTGCTCGCTGGTCATCAGGTGGGTGTAGATGTGGCTGCGGCTGGATTCAAGGTCATTCAGCTTCCGGTTTTCCGCGGGGTCGCTCGGAGCAACGACGTCCATGATTCCGATCTTTCCAGTCGAGCGCGTAACGCGAGCGAACTCCCGCAACACCTGCAGCGGGTCAGGAAAATTGGCGAAAGAATAAGTACAAGTCAGGGCGTCGAAGCCTTCGCTGGCGAAAGGGAGATGCTGGACATCCGCCAGGGCCAGGCAGAGGCGCCGCGCTCGCTGCTGCGTGCAGCGGGCGAGGTCCAACATTCGAAACGAAATATCAACAGCAAAAACTGAATTGCGGGCGGCGGAGACCATAGCCTTTGCCAGCAGACCCGGGCCACACGCCGCATCGAGAACCGATTCGTCAGGGCTGAGCCCGATCCAATTGATGAACTGACGAGCCTCAAGAACCGCTCGCGGATCCCGGCGCCGCGCATACGCCTTCGCCAACTTGCTGAATTCGTTTCGCGTTGAAGCGGGGTTGCAGAATTTCATGGGCGATTTAGGCGGCTGCCCGGCGCGAAAGCCATTGAGATCATTCGTGGCTCAGTTTGCGGCAGCGGGGGTCCGGGCGCGACATCCAAGGCCGTAACTACCACATGCGCCTGCTGCCGTCCTCCCGATTTTACCCCGGTGATAGTTGCCACGGAACGAGTCTTTTGCCGCTGGGGCCGACGACGGTCACGGCACGGGCGACCCTCACGTCGCCCGCTGGCGCCGGGGCCGGCCAAGCGTTGAATCCGCAGGTTGCGACATCGGCAATGGCTCGCGAGGGCCGGCGCTAAGCGCCTCATGCTTATCCGGTCGTTTCAGCTAACCACGATGGGTGGCGCCGTGTCCTACGTTGTGCCCGAATATATGGTGCCGCCCTCAAACAACCGGATAAGCAGAAAGCGCCTAGTGTAGTGTGCAAGCAATAAGTGGACAATCGGCCGGCCCGTAGCGCCGGCGTCCCTTCGCTTCGCTCAGGGCGGGCTTTGCCGGCAAATGCCGCCGAGACGGCGGCGCTACATTGTCCACCCCATTACTCGACCCTACACTACTTTATAGATAGGCTACATGCTTTCTTGCCTATTTCCAGCACATTGTGCTGCGCTTCGTGCTCACCACAAGAGTTTGGATGAACCGAGTGGTGGGTACAGGCTCAGGACTGTGTAGGTGTCTGGGCTGCCCGCTCGATCGAGGAAGGAGTGACCGGGGAAAACACGGTATTGACTCACGCTCTGATGTCCAGGTAAGTTGGGCAGATCAGGACTGGCGCCATGAATACCTTAAAAGGCTCAACGAAGCTTATAGCGGTACCCACACTGGCGCTTCTCGGCCTTTTCTATCTCGGGCGAGGCCGGCCTAAGCCCCAGAATGCCACGCTGGCTTCGTCAGGCGCCACCGATCCAGGCGTCATCAGTCTCCTGCGGCAGTCGCTCGCAAGCCCTTTCGCCGATAGTCGCGCTGCGGCTCTGGAGTGGATATCCCGCAACTCGCAGTCTCAAGATGATGCGCTGATTCAGCCGATCTTTGGCGCGCTGAAAGACGCCGATGGCGGCGTGCGGAATGCCGCGCTCCGCAACATGGGCTGGATTTACAAGCGGCATCAGCATGACGCAAAGGGCCGGCACGCCTTTGCGGCGATCCAAGCGGCCTTGGAGCAGACCTCAGAGTCCAAGGCAGACCGCTCCGCCCGTCTGGTGGTGGTGGACCTGCTTCGTGGGTCGGAGGAGTTTAAGGGTTACACCGTGCCCAAGCTGAGCACGGAGCCGAATCCTCTGCTCACCGATCAGAAAATTCAATCGCTGATCGCTTCCTATCTGACCAACGCGCAAAGTACGCTGCGTCCCCAGCTTCTGGGAGTGGTCGCAAACTCCGCCACGCTGCAGGCAGTCCCTGCCATCGTCCAAGGCGTTGGGGCGTGCCTCGAGGACGACAATCTCACGGTGCGCAGCAGTGCTGTTGACCTCCTGATTGCCATCAATAAAAGGGGTGACCCGGCCGAGCGCCGCGAGGTGCATCCGCTGCTGCTGACCTCACGGCGCGAAGGGGATCCGAACGTTCAGTTGCGCGCTTCCAAGGCGCTCGGCTTGCCCATTCCGCCCCGCCCGGCCGCTGCAGCGGTGGTATCACTCACGGGAGGAAAGGTTGCCGCTGCCGATGTTCCCTTTGACTTCAACTATTTCACCGCTTTTGTCCAGCCGCTCTTCTTAAAAAAGTACGGCAACAACGCCTGCGTGGATTGCCACACGCCGCAGACCAACTCCTCCGGCTCATTTCGCATTCTTGCGCCCGGTCCCAGCGGTCGCTACACGCTCGAGCAGTCGCGGGTCAATTTCGTTTCGACGCTTTCGGTGATCAACCGCAAGGATCCCGAGCGCAGCAAGCTGTTGCTGAAGCCACTCGATCCGCGCACCAACGAAGGCACGGTGCACGGGATGGAGCACGATGGCGGCGTCTTTTGGACGAATCAATATGATCCGGATTTTGAGATCGTGCGCGACTGGCTGAAGGGTGGCAAGCTTGAGACACCGCCGGAAAAGCAGCTTGATTTCGCGTATTTCGTCAAGCATGTGGAGCCGATCTTCGCCACGCCCGGGCCGGATGGCATCGCCTGCATGAACTGTCACTCCACCCATGCCATCCTGCACCTGCTTTCTCCCGAGACCCGGGAGGGCAAATTTTCCGTGGAGCAACTGGTGAACAATTACCAGTCGGCTCACCGCGTTGTGGACGAAGCCGCGCCCACCGACAGCTTCATCGTGCGCAAACCCACCAGCCTGCGTGAGGGCGAGCCGGGCGGCCTCTCCCATGCGGGTGGTATTCGCTGGCCGGAGAAAACGCAATCCTGGCAATACAGAGCCCTGATCACCTGGATCGGAATGCACAACCTGGCCGGAAGTGAGAAGCAGTATGCGCGGGGGAGCTCGCATTGACTTGGATTGCCATCGCGCTTCAGTACGGGAATGTAACGTCAGGTCTCAATCCCGCGGCACAGCCGCTCAGTGCGCGGCGATCCGGTCCCCCCTTCCGGTCGGTCTTTTCATCAGGAAAATAAGCGGCAGCACCAGGATAAACAGGATGCCCAGCAGGCGGAAGGCGTCGTTGTAGGCCATCATCGTAGCTTGCTTTGCCACCATTCCCCAAATGACAGCGTAGGCTCGGTGCGTGGCGGTGGCAACGTCAGCTCCGCCGGCGATAAAGGCCCGCTGCAGCGCGTTGAGCAACGTTTGGGAGTGATCGTTGTAGGCGTTGACGCGCGCTCCCAAAATGTTGATGTGTATTTGCTCGCGCCGCACCTGAATCGTCTCCACGGAGGCAATACCAACGCTCCCGCCCAGATTTCGCACCAGATTGAAAAGGCTGGTGGCGTTACCCATCTGTTCTTTCGAAATCGGATCCATGGTGGTGGTGGTCAAGGGCACGAACAGCAAGCCCAATGCGAGTCCCATCACAAACTGCGGCCAGAAGAAATCCCAATAGCCCGCGTTCAGATTCAACCAGGAAAGCTGAAGCAGAGTGTAGGCGGCCCCCGCGAGTCCCAGCGCCAGCAACTTCCGGGAATCAAACCAGACCATGATGACGCCCACCACTGGCATGGCAATGAACGATCCCAGGCCGCGCGGCACCATGGCAATGCCGGCCTGGAGCGCGGGATAACCGAGAAGGGTTTGCAGCACCAGAGGAATCAGCACGATGCTTCCGTACAAGCCGACTCCAAGGATCGCCATCATAAAGACACCGGTGGCGTAAGTTCGGCTCTTGAACACCCGCAGATTCACCACCGGGTCGCGAGTTCGAAGCTCGTAAATCACGAAGACGGTGAGCGCCACCAGCGCCACGATCATCAAGCTCGTAATCCAATGCGTGCCAAACCAGTCCTTTTCCTGGCCTTTGTCGAGGACCACCTGCAGCGCTCCGATTCCCACCGCCAACATGCCAATTCCCCAATAGTCCACGCGCCCAGACGGGCGGCGAATGTAGGGCGGATCGAACACAAAAAGCTTCGTCATGATGATCGAAGCGATCCCGACCGGTATGTTGATGTAAAAGACCCACCGCCAACTGTAGGCATCCGTCAGCCAGCCCCCAAGAACCGGCCCTAGCATCGGAGCAACGACGATTCCCAGTCCCCAGAAGGCCATGGCTTTGCCGCGGTCCCGGGGAGCAAAAGACTCCAGCAGCACCGCCTGCGAAATCGGTTGAAGTCCTCCTCCACACGCGCCCTGGATCACCCTGAAGAGAATTAAGAACGATAGGTTAGGCGCCAGACCGCACAGGAAGGAGGCGGTGGTAAACCCGGTCACGGCAATCATCAACAAACGCTTCCGCCCGAAAAAGTTCGCCAGCCAGCCCGTGAGCGGCAGGATAATGGCATTCGACACGAGGTAGGACGTCAAGGTCCAAGTGGCTTCGTCCAGGGTGGCGGACAGGTTTCCGGCAATGTGAGGCAGGGACACATTCACCACCGTCGTGTCCAGCACCTCCATGAAGGTGCTCAACATCACCGCAATGGCGATGATCCAGGGATTCACATTGGGAACTGTCGAAGCTCTGTCTCGATCCATGGGAATTACGGGTAGTCAGTCGTCTGGGAAGTGTATATCAGGTGGTTAGCGATGTAAGACGTGGCCGTGCGCATTCTGTTCGCCAGGTCAATCCTCATGCGGGAAACCCTCACACCCTTTCTACGACGGAGCGTTGGTATTTAGCTTCCTTCTCGAAATTGCAACGCTTCGAGCTACGAGCCATCGCCCATCTCCGCTCGGCGCCCGCGGAGCACCCGACCGGGCTTGTTTCCAGTGTGCCGGCCGCGGTCCATGACGATCTTACCGTTAACAATGACATAGGGAATCCCCTCGGGATATTGAAGAGGATTCTCAAAGGTGGCGCGGTCGGAGACGGTTCTGGGATTGAAGATGGTGATATCAGCCGCCATGCCCGGACGCAGCAGCCCTCGATCCGTGAGCCCGGTGATCTGGGCAGGGAACGAAGTCATCTTGCGGATGGCATCCGGCAAGGTCAGGACATGCTTTTGCCGGACATAAACCCCCAGCACGCGGGGAAATGTTCCGTAAAAACGCGGATGGGGTTTGCCAACAAACGTCATGCCGGGATTGACGGCGGCTCCATCCGAACCGATCCCAACCCAGGGCTGTTTCATCGCCAGTTCCACATCCGCCTCGCTCATGCTGAAATATATGGCATACGCCGAGCCGCCTTCGGCCACCAGCAGATTGCAAAGCGCGTCTACCGGGTCGGTGTGCATCATCTGCGCTACTTCATCCATGCGCTGGCCTTCATATTGCTTATCTTCCGGCTTCTGAACGGCTGAAACCATAACACCGTGCCATCCCCCGACGCTCTTGACCTCGTTGTTGGTCCAGCCGGGCGCGCCCTGCGCAATGTCTCGGCGAATTTCCTTTCGCATTTTCGGATCTTTTAGCAGTTCGACGCGCCGCTTGAGACTGCCCTCCAGAAACTTCGGGGGAAGACACTGCGCAAGGTTCGTCCAGCCAGCCGTGTAGGGATACTGATCGGCCGTCACATCGATCCCGCGCTCGCGCGCCTCCTGGATGATTTGGATTAGATCCGCCATGCGACCCCAGTTTTCCTTACCGTCCATCTTGAAGTGGAAGATATGAACCGGCAATCCCGCTTGCTCACCGATCTGAATTGCTTCCCGGAGGGCAACAGGGCCGTTGTCGCCCTCCCCGCGAATGTGCGAGGCGTAGAGGCCACCGTATTTCGCAGCAACCTTCGCCAACGGGATCAAGTCCTGGGTCGTCTCGAACATGTTCGGCGCGTAAATCAGCCCTGAGGAAAGCCCGATTGCGCCATCTTGCACTCCTTGGGCGACGAGCGCCTCCATCTTTTCCATTTCTTCCGGCGTGGGCCGGCGGTTAACATTGCCCATCACGTCCATCCACACCTGGCCGCTGCCGACGTAGGATGCGACGTTCAGCGAGATGCCATGCTTTTGAAGCACGTCGAAATATTGCCCAAGCGTTTCCCAATTCCTTGTGAAGCCGGGCGGGCGTGGGCTCTTGCTGATATCCGGCTGGTCGGGGCCGGCGAAGGGGCCCGCTGACGCATCCTCTCCAATGATCTCCGTTGTTACACCCTGCCGGATCTTGCTCTGGCCATCACCGTCCACCAACAAGGTGTAATCGCTGTGGCTGTGGAGATCAATAAATCCCGGCGCCACCACCAGCCCGGCAGCGTCGATCACCCGGCGCGCGGTTGGGTGAATGAGCCGCCCGGCGGCCACAATTTTGCCGCCCTTGACTGCGACCGACCCTTCATACCAGGGACTTCCACTGCCATCGATGATATGTCCGTGAACGATGAGAAGGTCGTATTGTGGCTCGCGGGCAGGCTGGCAGAAGGCAACGCTCCAAAGCGCGCCGGGCACCAGAAAAAATAGGATCGCCCAAAACTTGAGGATACCAACGCCAAAGGCCGACCCGTTTCGAAAATCCGCCACCGGCAAACTCCAATTTTCAATGAGAATCCGGAGAGCTGGGTGATTCGACCATTACATCACATCGATTGAATAGTTCAAGCTTCGATCGGTCGGGAAGTCGTCCGGCTTTGAGTCTGCGTTTTTATCAGCGCAACGAAGCCGTCTCCGTAAAATTGACTTGCGTTGCCCGCCTGGAAAGCCTTCATCCATGGCGTGCGTCCTGTTTAGAAAAACCGGGCGGGCCGCGGCTAGCACTGCTTTCTGCTTTGGGCCTACCGCCTTCCGGATGGAAGCCCGCGGCCAGAAAAACCGCTCGCCGTGGCTGCCCTTGCTTTCGGCCTTCTGATTTCTGCGTGGGCGCTTGCGACACCAGGATCAACTAACATCTAATGCATGGCTTCGGGCAGAGCGGGGCCATGGTCCGCCACCGGGCGCGGCGCCTGCTGCATGCGGTAGAGGTGATTCAAAGGGACGCGGCCAGGACCTGTGGGAAAAGCTTTGCGGATGGCCTCCGTCACAAAAACTTTGGCGAGCACAATGGCTTCCTTCATGGGGCGGCCAAGGGCCAGGTTCGCGGCGATGGCGGAAGCAAAGGTGCAGCCAGTGCCGTGGGTGTTTTCTGGCTTCACGCGGTCACCGGAGAAGATCTCCAGATGCGCGCCGTCAAAGAAAACGTCCACTGCCTTTTCGTGATGACCGCCGGTGACGATGGCGGCCCGCGTTCCCATCTCGTGCAGCTTGCGGGCGGCCATCTTCATCTCCTCGACGGTTTCGACCCGCAGACCGGTCAAGACCGCCGCTTCCGCCGAATTCGGGGTGATGAGGGTGGCGCGTTTCAGCAGCTCCGCGCGCACCACCTTGACGCCGGCGGCGTCAATCAGGTCTTTGCCACAGGTGGAGCGCAGGACGGGATCGAGCACCACAGGAAGCGCCGGATTGCCGACAAGAAACTCGCTCACCACGGTAGCGTTCGCGGCATTGGCAAGCATTCCGGCCTTCACAACGCAAATGCGTCCGTCGACCAGGAGGTTCTCAATGCACTCCCGGAGCTTTGCAGCTTCGATGGGATAAACCTGCGCCACGCCCTGGGTGTTTTGGATGGTAAGAGCGGTGATCGCGGCAACGCCGTAACAGTTATGAGCGGCGAAGGTCTTGAGGTCTGCAAGAATGCCCGCGCCTCCCGAAGGGTCAAAGCCTGCAATCGTCAGGATGACCGGCGAGCCGGCGACGGTATTGTGGTTCATCGATCGGTTGGCGACTCCTTGCGGTAACGCTCCGCCGCTTGGCAAGACCTCAAGAGACTCTTTAGCGATTATAAAATCGCCTGCCGGGATGTCAACACGGTTTTCACCGCGGGCACATTAAATTTTTGCAAAAAAGGGCGAGGGTCTCGGCAGATGGTCAAAATCGCTGACCGCCTAGCCTGAATTATTCAGTGCGCCCCAACGGCGCAGATCACCGGTGGGTGAAAGTCCCACCCAGATAGTTGTCGGTAAGTCTGGTAGCTGACAAGCGGCTTGGCCTGGTAACGGGTCAGGTCGAAGCCTTGTGAC
>JBOGKI010000069.1:0-12459 GCA_050745605.1 Terriglobia bacterium
ACAATGTAGCGCCGCCGTCCCGGCGGCATTTGCCGGCAAAGCCTGCCCTGAGCGAAGCGAAGGGATGCCGGCGCTACGAGCTGCTTCGTTGTCCAGCTATTCGTGGGCCATTACACTAGCTGCTCTCGCCAGCCGGCCACATCATGCCCACCCGGCCTGAAGCATAGAAGCGGTGTTCCGCAGCAAAATATCAATCAAGGTTCGAGGTTCAGAGGCGTATGGAAAACTGCATCTTCTGCAAGATTGTGGAGGGGACGCTTCCAGCCAAAATCATCTATCAAGACGATCAGGCCATCGCCTTCGAGGATATCCACCCCCAAGCGCCGGTGCACCTGCTGGTGATCACCCGGAAACATCTGGCTTCGCTCAATGAAGCGTCCACAGAGGACGAAGCCCTGCTCGGCCACTTGCACCTGATCGCGGCGCGCCTCGCCCACGAAAGAGGAATTGACGGCAAAGGCTACCGCACCGTCATCAATAACGGCACGTGGGCAGGGCAAAGCGTGTTCCACCTTCACGTCCATGTGATGGGCGGGCGGGTGTTCCACTGGCCGCCGGGGTAGTGCGTTGCAGAAGGCGGAAGGCAGTATGCAGAAGGCCGAGGTAGCCTCGGACAGCGCGTTTCTGTCCGTGGGTTCTTGCACCGGGAAAGGCCCACGGCCAATTCACGAAACGAATTGACCGCGGCTACCCGCTTTAGGTAAGGAACATCGGCGCTTGCCGCTCGATGCGTATATGCGTCTCGATGCTGTCGAGCACGAGGCGGGCAGAAATTTGCGCGAGTTCTTTCGGTTCCACTTTGTGCAGACCTCCTCCGTACACTCGTCCTTCCGAGAGGAGTTGCGCCGATGTGGTGCGCTGTAATGCCTCGAACACACATACCTCAAGCTCGGGATGGCTCTTCATGGCGTCACGGAAACGGCCTTTCGGATAAAGCATGAGATAGACGTTATGGGCGGTTGCCTGGGAGCGATTCCAAATAAAACGGACCGGGGGCTTTCCATCGGATGAACGGCCCATGTACGTACAGAGAAAGGGTGTGGCCGGGCGCTTTTCCTGCGAGTACCAAGGGACGCGGTGGCTGGCGAGATAGGTTGTGTGAATGCCCTGCTCTCGGCCTTGCTGCAGGTACTCATAAAAGCGCGGCCAGGTCGCCTTGATGTGGTCTTCCGGTTCGTTACAGTCGAGCAAATAGAGGCGCGGCGATACGTCGGGCGCGCCGCTCGGCAGTGGCCTGATGATGTCCTCGGTCAAGTAGCGGGGGCTGGGGAGTATGGGCTTTAAGAAGGGGCGCGGGATTTCCCAGTTCTCAATGTCGGCCTGGGTGAGTAGGAAAAAACTGTTTGCACCCGTCGCAAGTCCGCGTTTGATGGCAAAGATATCGCCAAGGTTCAACTCGCCGGTATTTTTTACGGCCGTACTGGCGGGAAAGTGCGTCCATTTACGTGACCGGCAGAGCATGTCAATCGCCACGAGTGCTTGTTTTTCCGGGTTCCCCATTGGGCCGGCAAACGAGAAGCGGGCCGCGTGACCTGGCGGAGGGGGAGATTTGCGAAAGACCACGACGGCGGACGATACCAGCGCGTCGGCGAACTGTACGTCGGTCGGGCAAAAGCGATGAATGTGCAGGAGCGTCACGCGCTCGGTGAGATAGCGGCGTAAGGTGACTCCATAATTCACGTCCATAAATTCGGAAGGAATAAGCCAGACGGCAAGGCCTCCGTCCTCCATCCAATCATGACAGAGAAGTAGAAAATAGCAGTACAGCCCAGCAAGACCGCTGATGTTGAGTTGCAGAGAGCGGGCGAGTTGCACCTTGAGGCGAATCTTTTCGGCAGGTGATAAATGATGATGCCGGACGTAAGGCGGGTTCGTGAGTACCAGATTGAAGCGCTGTGCGGGTGGGCGCTGCTTAGTGAAATCTCCCTTCACGACAGCAAGGCCGCTCTTTCCCCAGAGCGTAGCTGCGGTTTCCGCAAAGAGAGGATCAAGCTCGATTCCCACTGCCGCCGCTATCCTCTGCGGCGGGAAGACCTGCGTGAGTGCCGAGAAAAAAGAGCCTGTGCCGATGGCCGGGTCTAGGTAGCGCACCGGCCCGGATTTCATCAGCGCGTGCGCGTAACGGGCGAGACTCAAGGCAAGCGCGGGAGGGGTTGCAAACTGTCCCCATTTGTTCCGCTGCGACGTGGTCTTGAGACTATCGAGACGGGTCTGTTGTTTCTGACGGCGTTCCTCGATGCTGTGTACTGCGAGGGGTTCCATTGTGTGCCTTCAGATCCCGAGCCGGTCGATGTCCTCCATACGATGCTCCCAAATCCAGTCTATGCCTTCTGCCGCTTCGTAGCCGAGATAAGCCGCATCGAAATAGCCGCATAGGAAAAGCACAAAAACGACCTGGTTACCGTAGGTGGCCTTTAGCTGGTTGATTTTAGTGGCTTCCTCTTTGCGGCGCTTGTTGACGTTGGTGAAGTCACCAGCGGACTTCGCTTCGATGAGCAAGGGCAGGTGCGGCAGCTTGGCTTTCTTGGGTTGGATGACCGCATCGACAGGTATGTTGATGCTTCTTGCGCCGCCCTGAGAGCTTTTGACTTTCACGTTCAAGCGGAAGGTGAACGTGCCGGGTTCCATCTGCGTGAGCCGGGTGGCAGCATGGGGCGACTTTAGCTTGTAGCCGCGTGCGGTGAGGTATTGCTCGATAAGTGCGAGTTGGCGCTTCTCCTGGGCGTTTCTGACAATTGGCTCGGCTACGGCTCCGCATAGCCTGTCCGCAACAATGGTTGACGAGCGGTAGCGCTCTTCCTTGGTTGGGCGGCGCTTTGCTTCCAGCCACGGGAAGATGTCGAGGTCGAGCATCTGCGAGAGAATCTCCGCAATCTTGTGCAGATGTTTTGCCAGAACCTCTGGCGACAGTAGCGGCGGAACCTTGCCTTTTTCAAGTGTGCCTACGAGATTCTTACTGGAATCGGCAAGACCGACGAGCCGGTCGCGGGCAAGCGGGGGACAGGTAGACATACGAAGCGTCGGCAAAATGGCCGAATATTTTTCAATGACGCCGGGTGTGATGGTCGTAAGGTCTTGCGTCAATGAAAGGCATTGTTCAACACTCCCGATAGTTTTCTTCCGAGTATCTCGGTAAGCCTTCGGTGCAAACTTCATGAACCATTGGTTGAACTGGTCCACCGAGGCGCGGGTGTCCGCCTTCCACATTTGCGGCTTATCGGCGTTAACGAGCATGGGCTACTTCAACAGTCGACAGATAGATTGCAACCTTCTGGATTTTGAACTAAGGTGGGCGCAACTTGCAAAAAATTCGCGCGCAAAAGCAATGGGGTTGCCGGTCCTGTAGGTCATCACTCTGTCGGCTTCGCGCCTCAACGTTTGCTTCAAGTTTACCTCATCGCTCCAGGGCCATATCCCTGCTCATGCGTTGGTGCTGCACAAAGCCGCCGGGGCGTGATGGATTCTTCATGCGTGAATGTCCGCGAGCTGGCGAATCCGCCGGATATGGATTTGCTTTTCGCGCTTGCGGGTTGGGGCGATGTCGTATGAGGCTTGCATCCGCACGAGCGTGTCCATCTTCACGCCAAAGGCTTTTTCAATGCGCAGCGCCATGTGTCCGGAGAGGCCGGCCCTGCCGTTCAGCAGGCTCGACAGCGCGGGCCGGGACACCCGAAGCGCAGTGGCGGCTGCCGTCACCGACAGACCAGCAGGCTCGATAATCTCCGTCCGAATGAAATCTCCGGGATGCGGTGGGTTCTTCATGGGCATGGCGTTTGCTCCTCCTGCTTTGTCATCGATCCGTCCCCCGTCAGTCCATCACCGCCAGGATTGTTGAATCATCAATTTGCACGCGCGTGGGCCGGCTTGAAGTTATAAAGCGAAACTTTCCGGAGTCGTTCGTCACCACCGCGCGGCCCAGCGGCGCGGTTTTGTTTTTTCCATATACAGCCAGCAAAGGCACGGGCATTTCAAAGCTCGGATCGACGCCGCTTTGCGTAATGCTGCCTTCGACCCGGTAGCGTTTCGATCCCAAGCGCTTGATGGAAGCCCTCAAATGGTAGTGGGGGATTCCCACGGAATAGACCCATTGACTGAAGAACCAATCGAGATTGTGATTCCGCTCAAGATCGGCGGAACGATCCATATATTTAGCCGCCACCTGCGCGAAGTCCTCCGTGGAAGGTTCGCGGCCACGATAAGCTTGGGCGAAGTCCCGCAACATCTTGAAGAATGCGGCATCGGAATGGGACTTTGGATCTTCCAGGACAAATCGCAGCATGTGAAGCACCCAACACGCCTTTTTATAAACGATGTCCTCATAGCCGTCCGGATTCAAGGAATTCGAAAGGCGCTGGCCCAGCCAGATCGGCCCCCCGGATTCGACGGTTTCTCCCTGGGAATTCTTGCCTAGCAAATCCTTCTTATAATTTGCCAGCAGCTCCCGGAAAGCGCGGTCCCCATTCTTCTGAGATTTCAATTGAAGAGCGGCGGCGTAATTGGCAAAGCCTTCCGAGAGCCATTGGTCATGATAAGTCTTCCAGCCCAGTGCGTTTCCCCACCATTGATGGGCGATTTCGTGCGCCTCGGAGAGCTGACTATAGAGCGGTTTGCCGCCTACTGCCAAAACCATCTGCACCCGCGCCGCTTCAGGAAGGAAAGCCAAGGTCGGCAGATAAACCAACTCGGGCCAGCCTTGTCCAAAATTGCCGGGCACTTGCGAGATGGCAAGCCGCGAATAGGGTAGAGGACCGAAGAGTCCCGAGAAATATTTGACAGCTTCGCCAGCGGTTGTGGCGACGTGGTCCAGCAACAGCGCGGGATCAAGCGGTGTAACACGGGGCGGCAAGGCTTCCGCCCCGTACCGCGATGGATTAAATTGTGGAGACCCTGCGAACTCCTGAAGCTGGGACATTACGTAGCGGTTCTCAAGCGCCGCCTCCGCCGCGTGCGTAGCATAAACCTCGATAACGATACCATCCTGCTTCAGGATGCGCGAGTCATAGACTCCCAGGTTGAACCCGACCACCGCGAAAGGGCCATCGGAAATCCATCGGCTCTCCTTCCATCCATCCGAGTCTTTTTTTTCAACGCGGCGCCCGGTGGCAACCAGGGTTAACCGGTCCGGATAGTGAAATGTGAGGTCATAACTCGAGCCCAAATCGAATCCCAGGTTGGGGTACCAACTTTCATGCGCTCCCACATACAGCAGATCGTTCCCGGCCGCGGCAATCACGTCACCCTGGTAGGAGAAGTCCAACGTGAACTTCTGTCCCACCGGAACCGGCGCGGGCAGGACAACCATCAACCGGTTGGTGCCGAGTCTCAAGACCTGAGATTGCTTGAGAAATGGATTCTGAAAAACCACGAGATCTTTGCCGTTGGCGTCCCTGACGCTGGTCACTTGCAGGCGGCGGGAAAGGTCAAAGCCGATGCCACGGTCCGCGCTCGATTGGGAAACCAATTCCAGTGCGGTGTGGCCTTGGAGCGAATTGTCCTGCTCAATCCGAGTGTCGATCTTATAGGAGAGCACGCGCGCGGGCGGTTCAAAGGGAGGCAGCGGTTTTGACAAAGGTCCGCTGGGCCGGTAGGAACACCAAACATCCTGATAGGTGATGCCGCCCTTGGCGCGCACCGCCGCCACCACCACGGGTTCCGGCAGGCGCGCGTCAATGCTCACTTCAAAGACGCCCAGATGGACGCCTTGCACGCGGGCATGGAAGTAAGGCCGCGTGGCGTCGCCGGTCAGATCCTCGAGGATACGCAGGGAAAATGCGGGATTCAGCCTCTCCAGCAATGGCGCGGCGTCCGCCGCGAAGTTGCCGGGCTGTTCGGTCGCCTGGGGGTCCACGGGCCGCGCCTGGGTTCGAAGCTCGCGGGCGCTGTCGTCCGTGAAGCGCATGTACAGGGCGGTGAATTGCTCCTCCAGGATCGGCGCGCCCGTGAAGAACTTCATCGATTGCCGCTCCGCCCCGAAGGGCGGCCGCACCAGCACTTCGCCTTCGCCGGCGAATAGCGCCCCCGTGATTTTGCCCGCGACCGGCTTGAAAAAGCCGATGAAGCCCCGGTTGAAATAAATCTCCACTCCCTGCCGCGAAATCTCCGCGTTCCGTAAGGAATAAATCTGCTGCGGGTCCAAAGTTACCGAGTCAAGCTGCCGAAGCAGTGGGCGGGGGTCCACTTCCAGGGATGGCGACTGGAGCGCGGTTTGCTGGGCCCGCGCGGTGCCCGCTATGAAGAGCAGGCCAACGAAAAGAACTGCGAGCTGATGCAGATCAATGCCGATGCGGCGTCGGATCGCCGTGCGTAAACTGGCCCGCTCGTTCTTGGCTGGCATCAGGTCTCAGGTCCCAATCTACCCGCTTGGCGCTGATTTGCAAGCAGGTACGGTCAAGAAAATCATGTCTCTCTCTGCCCATCGAATTGCCCTTGATAATCGAAAGGGGGAATGCTGCACCCGCCACGGGGTGGTACAGCTTTTTTCTGACTTCGATGACAAAACTCTGCCCTGCGGTTCGCGTATCCAATTGCAACTGTTCAACTTATGATGAGGCAGTACTGCTTTCACGTGAAACATTTCAGCCTACACGGGATCTCCGGCGACTCGAGGGAGAGCTTTTCGCTTCCCGCACCAAATCTGGCTATTGTCTGTCCTCGGAATGTCTATTGGTTTGTCCCAAGTTACCCATTTCGATACTGCCTCCAGTTCCGTTCTCTGCTTCGCGCTGACCCAGACGAAGATTCTACCTTGATCTTCAAGAAAACTAGACACTTGCTGAACCAACTCTCCGAAGTGCCCCACGGCCCGCGACGTAGCGACGCTAAAACTCCGAGGTCCGGGATCATAGTCCTCCAGACGTTCTGACCGCACCTCGACTCCCTTCAGATTGCACACTCGAATCACCTCCTTCAAAAAAGCGCGCTTCTTTCCGACAGGCTCCAACAGTGTGATCGAGAGATCAGGAAATACAATCTTCAAGGGAAGTGCCGGGAAACCTGCGCCACTTCCAATATCGATCAACGGGCCTTCAAGGGTGATAACACGGGATAAATACAGGCTCTCCGCGAAATGCCGTCGCACCCAGACCTCAGGCGAAGCAGTCGAGACCAGATTGACATGCGGATTCCATCGCGTCAGAAGGCCAAGATAAGTAAGCAACTGGGATGTTTCGATACTCCCAAGGCTAAGGCCGTAGGGCTCGAGCAGATTACAGAGCCATTTTTCATCGTGCATGAGTCTTCCGGTAGTGGCGACCAACACCGCGCTCCGTCAAGCGCCATGAAGTTGCTTGGCAAATGCTGAAAAACCCAAGAATTGCCGGCCTGAGACCTTCGGCTTCGCTGAGGGTAAACTCCACGAAGCGTCTGCTTGTGATATTGATAATAAAAGACGTCGCTTCTTCGCTGCGCTCAGAATGCCCGTCCCTCAGCGTTTTCAACATCCGGTTAGAATCAGCAAAAGTAATCGATCCCATTTAGCCTGAGGCAACCAGAGTCTCCCTCAGAAAGCCTCTGACACACTTCTCAACCTCGGGCAACTTGCCGTTGAAAAAATGGTCAACGCCTTCAACCCAATGCAATCGCTTGGGTTCCTTCAATCTGTCGAAGAGTGCCTGAAGTTTGGGCTTGGGGCCATATTGGTCAAGGGTTCCTTGCACGATCAGTTTGGGTTTTGTGACTTCCAGCAAGCTTTCCATACCAACAGAACCTACCGGAACCCCCAGGCCGACAAGAGTCGCAACACGGGGATCAGTGGCGCCAACGCTCAATCCGACCCATGAGCCGAACGAAAACCCCATCAGACATATCGACGACCCAGGAAACCTTGCGGCCAGGAAATCAAGGGCCGCCCGAACATCCTCACGCTCTCCCACCCCCCCTCCAAAGCCTCCGGCGCTCTGTCCGACCCCACGGAAGTTGAACCGCAAAGTAGGAAGACCTTCGAGGATGGCTGCTTTGGCCGCGCGAAACACCACCTTATTGTGCATTGTCCCACCATAGAGCGGGTGTGGATGGCATACGAGAGACACCATGGACCGGAAGTTCTCACGGCCCCATTCAAGAAGGCCCTCAAGCTGGCCTTCCGGCCCAGGAATGAACAATCGTTCAATTTTCGTGGCGGGTATCTCTCAGTCAAATTGTGGGCCGGTACCATCGGGCTTCTGACACAAGCCTTAAGTTTCCATACCTCTACCTCTACAGCGTCCTGGCTGTCTCCGAAGCCTGACAGATAGTGTAAAATGCCATACGACGAGATGGAAGAGGTTTCAATGCCAGGCGCCTGGTTTGCAGGCGATTTGCCACCGGGGGTGAACCATCAAGCTGAGGCTATTCATCCTTTTGCTGATTCTAGCTGGCGGCGCTGCCTTGTACTATCGCTACCTGTACCGGCCGATCAAGCAAGCGACACCCTCAGAAATCGCATATGCTCTTCCGGCCACTCTTAACGTGGAGGACACTCCCGCCATCCTGCGAAGGACGGTCGCCACCGTCCAGAACGGAGCCAGGCTTCTGGTACTCGGCAGGACGGAGCACTGGGCTCACGTGCGGCTTGAGAACGGAGTCGAGGGCTGGGTGCCCCTCGAATCTCTGCAAAGTGCGGCACCATTTGACAAGGGAGTGGCTCTGTTCCGGCGATTAGGAGAGGCGCAGGTTCAGGCGGCGGGCCACACCGACACGGAAGTCAATCTCCGCATTGAGCCATCACGCGATGCGCCCAGACTGGACCGCCTACCGGCCAATCTTCACCTTGAAGTTTATGACCGGCGGATCGTTGCCCGGCAGCCTCAACCGGGCCAAGGCGGAGTCAAGGACGTCTGGTACCTGGTTCGAACCAATGACCGGGCAGGGTGGATGCTTGGCCGCTTTGTGGACCTGGACGTGCCGCCCGGCATTGCGATGTACGCCCAAGGCGTGAATATGGTGGCCTGGATGATGCTTGACACGGTGAATGACAGCGGCCGTCGGGTGCCGCAATACGTCGCAGCCGACCGGATTCGAACCCAGCACTTTGATTTCAACCATATTCGAGTCTTTACCTGGTGGATTAAGCGCCATAAGTATGTGACCGCTTACGTGGAAGGCGGTGTCAATGGCTATTTTCCGATTCGCGTGACGCACGTTGGCGGCGTTCCCTATTTCCGTCTGCGCCTTGTGGATGACGATGGAAACAAAATTCAAAAGGTCTACGGCCTTTTTGATACGATCGTGAAAACGATCGGCACCGTTCCAGGATGGGAAAGCGACGCCATGCCGGCAAAACTCGAGCGCCGGCCCAATCGGAAGATCGAGCGCCGGCTCCGAATTCTGCGCCGGAGGCGATGAAGAAGCGGTTGGAAAGCTGGAAAAGTGGATGCTTTGCGCAGTACCAAAGGGTGAAGGTGCTGACGGCCGTTCCCTTGGCAAGTAGGTAGTGGGCAGCAAGCAGTCCCTTCGCGCCGGATTGGACGCTTTGACGATCGGCTCCGAAGCCGCATGAATAAAGACTCAACTCGAGGCGCCCAAAAAGTGCGCGAACCGCTGCCAGCGTCAGCCCGACGATTGAATTCCTCCCGGAATTGTTGTCCCCTGCAAGTTGGCGACATGGTCGCTTATCCGTAAGAGATAATCAACTGCTGGGGGGTGGGCGATAGCGGATGAATTTCGCTGCGCGAAAAGCCCGCGTTGCGGAACATGTCCTCGAATTCCCGGAACGTATAGGCGTCGCCGGCTCGCGTGGTGCCGAGCATCATCAGGCTGAACTGTGCGGCAACGGGTGGTGAGACGCGATCGTCGTTGGGAACAAACTCCAGGGTAGCCGCCCGGCCGCCGGGCTTGAGCGCCGCATGCACTCTGCGGAGGAGCGCTTCGCAAGTGGGAGGGTCAAAGTGATGTAGAAAATTCGTGATGAGCGCCAAGTCGTAGCCGCCCCCGAAGTCCGCTTCGAACGCGCTGCCGGGGAGGGTGGAGTAGCGTGCGGCGACGCCCGCGACACGGGCGTTTTCTTTAGCGACTTCCAGGACGCCCGCCCAGTCCACGGCCACAATCGCCGCCTGCGGATTGTGCTTGGCGATGGTGATGCCGAACAGTCCGTGGCCAGCGGCGATGTCCAACACTTTCCATGGTTCGCCGGATTGGGCGCCCGTGATTTTTGCGATCATTTCGGCAGGCAGCGTCATCATGGGCGCCATCGAGCGCGCAAACTCCACCCATAGGGGATTTTCGGGCTCGACGGTGCCTTCCTCGCTTGCGATCGTGCCGCCTTTGCGTACCACGGCCGCGACATCCTTGAACGAATCCATGAGCTCCGGCGAGTTAATGAATCTCGCGATCGTGCCCATGTAGGTGGGCAAACGCCGGTCCAGAAAAGCGGCTGACTCCGGCGTCAGGGCGTAGGCGTTTCCGTCTTTGGTGAGCAGTCCCGCGACGGTGAGGTAGTCGCACAGAACGCGCATGCCCTTTTCGGACGCCGCGCAACGCGGCGCGAGCGCCGCTAGGGTTGCGTTGCCCTCACCAATGGCTGTGAAAACGTCCAGTTCGATCGCCGCCTTGAGTGAGGCGGTTCGCTGGTAGGCGTTGAGAGTGTCAAAAAGGATGGCCGGTGACGGCGGCTGAGCCTGCGGTGTTGTCGCCATTGACGCTATCTCCGTCTCAGGATGTTCAGGGAATACTTGCCTTCGTCGGGGTGCTTCATCCGGAATTTCCAGTTGAATTCCCGGTCAACCGCTAAGATACCCCGAGCCGCTTCTCAACGCAATGGCGAGCCGGATTTTCAAGGTTTGGTGCCTCCAGGGCCGAGGGAAGGAACCTGTTTTACCACTCCTGAGAATGCCAGAGCCGGAAACTGCATCCTTTCGACTGATGCCTCCGGCACTTTTCCTTAGAGTTGAAATCGGAAATGTGGGTTTATACTCAGCCATGAAATGCTTGTTCCACCTGCAAGGGAGGATGTTGAGCATTGTCACTCAACTTTGACATGATGACGCGGGGCGGAGGCGCCAGCCCGGACCCGCCAGCGTTCCCCCAGCCCCAGCCCTCGGCGCACTATCGGCTGTTTCGCGGCGCCTTGAGAATGTGGTTGGCGCTGATCTTCCGCCGCATCCGGCTGCTTCAGTCGCAACATGCGCCGGCCGGCGGGCCCGTGCTACTGGTGGTTAACCATCCGGCGAGCTTTTTTGACGCGTTGCTGTTGCTGGCAACGATGGAAAGGCCCGTGCGGTGCCTGTTGCAAGCGAACCTGATTCACGGTCTCCTACGGCGCCTGTTTGCCTGGGGGCTTGAAGTGCTCCCCTTCGAGGCTGGCGATGCGCAGGTTGCCGCGGTTGAAGCTGCCACAGGCTTGCTGCGCGAAGGATGCGTGGTGATGATCTTCGGCGAAGAACGCCTGATGGAGGAGGGAACCCGCCCCCGGATGTCGATCGCCATCGCCGAACGCGCCCTCCGAGACCCAAGTCGTCTCGCCCTGGGCCATTCGCTGCAGATCGTTCCCGTTCATCTCTTCCTGCCCGTGGCCCCTTCACAATCGGAAGAGTTGCTCGTCCAGCTTGCCGCGCCCGTCCCGACGATGGGAACGGGCGGCCAGGAGCAGTCGCGGTTGGCCCTGGAAACCGCTCTGCGCTTCGCTTCCCACCGCAATCCCTTCCGCCTGCAACCCGCGAATCTCGAAGTGTTCATGGAAGACCTGCAGGCAATCCTGATCCAAGAGTTGGAAGAGGAATGGGCGGCGCGGCCCAATTGGAAGCAAAAGGCCGATGGGTTTGTCTTGAGCGCCTATATTACCGGCATGGTGAAGTCCCTCAATGAAACGCATCCCGGACGGCTGGTGGGATTGCGGGAGGCGATGGACTCGCTCGCTGAAAAGCGCCGCCAGCTTGCGTTGCGTGAGTTCAAGCTGGAAACCGCCGGCAAGTGGATCAAGAGTCCGTTCCGCAAGCTTGCGGTGTGGGCGGAAGGGATCACAGGATTTCCCGTGGCCCTTTACGGCGCGATCAACCATTTGATCATTGCAGCGGTGCTGGCCTGGCTGGGATTGCTCCGGCGCGGGCTGGATGCCTCGACCGGCGAGTGGATCGGTCGGGTTATTACGGTCATTGGCTGCTACGCGGCCCAGGTGGCGCTTGTGTCCCGTGTCGCGGGGAGGGCGGGGGCAGGCTACTATCTGCTTTCCCTGATCATTTCCGGGGTCTATATGCTGCGTTACGCGTGGCTATACCAGCGCCGGACCAGCATTCTGTTGGGCCGCGTCACGATAGCCGGACAGTGGGAATCGCTGGCGCGCCGGCGTAAAGAACTCGTTGAGAGCCTGAATCTGGCGCGAGAACGCTATGCCGAGAGCCAAAACCTGCCCCGGGCGTCATACCCCACCTGATTTGTCCTCATCCGGGTACCGGAAACCTTGCGCTTTCAGAAGGTCTACGGCCCGTAGCGGCGGGCTTCAGCCTGCGTGATAACTTCGATTTCGGTGCTGTAGCGGCGGTCTATGAC
>JBOGKI010000070.1:0-12453 GCA_050745605.1 Terriglobia bacterium
GCGCGGAACCTCGGGAATCCACAGACCCACAAGGGCGGATTCCACCGGAAAGCTCGTGATGGTGGCTTGCGCGTACTGGTAGCCACCGGAAACCGTCCAACCATCGGAGATATGGGCAAACGCCTCCAACTCCAGCCCGCGCGAGCGGGCGCTGCCCAGGTTCTGACGCTGCCGGGTGATGAGACTCGGAGTGGTGGTCAGCGTGACATTGGCGATGGGGTCCGTAATATCGCTCCAGAAGAGGGAGGCGCGCGCATTCAGCCGGCCATTCCACGGGGACCATTGCGCTCCGGCTTCGGCGCCCGTCAGATGTTCCGCAGTGAGAGCTGAATTCGCATCGGTCACGACATTGCCAACACGAAAAGTGCGATAGAGCTCATTCAGCGTGGGCGCCCGAAAAGCGCGGTAAGCGGAAACGTAAAGCGAAGAGCTAGCGTTGAGGCTGCGCAGGACCGAAAGCCGCGGGCTGAAGGCGGTTTGGGAGCGGTTGGCGAAGTCGATCACGGTGGGTGGGCCGGGCTTTGACAAGGGAAGCGTGGTGATGAGGCCATCGAAATTGCGCCAGTGGTCCACGCGCCCGCCCGCCGTGACGAGCCACTTGGAAGCCGGGCGAATCAGGTCCTCGACGTAGAATCCCTCCGTGTTCTGCCGGCCGCCGGTACCCGTCTCTTGAGAAGGACTGCCTTTGAGGTAATGCTGCTCATTGCTCGACCCGCGCACTTGCAATAAGTCGAGGCCAGCGACAAGGGTCTGGTGAGTTCCGGCGGCGCGATTCCACTCGAAGGAGCCGCCAACCTGCTGTGCGGGCACTCGCTGCACGTCGGTCAGCGACTCGCTGGCCCCGTCCGTTGCGATCGCGGAGAAATTTTGATCGTATAACTCAGGACCGCCGAAAGCCCGAGCCGAGAAATTTCCAGCCTGGCTCGACTGCAAGTCCCATCCCGCCGCAAGCTGCCGCAAGTGGGTGCGGTTGGTCTGCAACGGCGTTCCGTTCTGCCGCGTTTCGGCAAAGATCGAACCGCTCAGGAACGCCCGCGAATGGCCGGTAAGCTGGCGATCCATGGTTATGGTGGCAACACGGTGAGCGGATGCCGCGGGCGTATCGACGGGCCCGCGCTGATTGAGCGGCTCCAGAACGTATCCATCCGTGGAGAAAGCCTCCGCCGCAAGTTGCGCGGACCAGGGCCCCAGCACCCCATTTGCCCACATCGACCCGTCGGGCGTGTTCAAGTTGCCGTAGGATGCGTCAAGGTCCATCACATTGGTTTGGGCCTGACGCGAAACAAAACCAATCACCCCCCCCAGCGCGTCACTGCCATAAAGATCGGATGCGCCGCCTTCAGCTGCTTCGACGCGGCCCACGGAGACGCGAGGCAGGCGGTCCCAATAGACCCAACCGCCAAACGGATCGTTCAATGGAATGCCATCAGCCAGAACCAGGGCGCGGCTGGCGCCGCTCGCTCCCACCCCACGCAACGAGACGCCTTGCGTGGTAGGGTTGGCGAAGCGGCTGTCCGTCCGGCGGAACAAAGTGAAGTCAGGAATTTGGCGCAAGATTCCATCCAAGGAAAGCGCAGGCGTTGAATCCAGGACCGGCTGAGCCAGCACAACGATACTTGCCGGGGTCTCTCCGACGCGCAGCGGGACGCGTGTGGCCGTGACGTTTACTTGTTGGTTGACGGAGGCGAGTTGTAGCGTGATGACGAGACTGGAACCATGTTCGCTGCTCGCCTGCCATTGCCGTATGAGGGGAGCGAATCCCGTCGCGCTCACCTGGAGCGTGCCCGAAGCTGCAGTAACTGCGATAAGCTCAAAATGACCCTGCGCATCCGTGACGGCAGATGCTATGAGCTTGCCGCTTTCAAATTTCACCAACGCGCCCGGAATCCTTTGCCCCGAGGGGTCTTCAACCGTTCCTCGGATGGGCCAATGTGAAGAGGCTGTTTGGTCGAATGCCGTGCCTGGCGCGAAAAAGCAGAGCGAAATTGCCATCATCGCCCAGACCAGCCCGGCGAATAGGCTGGGCCGGGACCCGACCGGTAAAACGTGCGCTGATCTCAGGGTTTTTAGCATGGGCGGTAACCGAAGAACTCCCAATGGCAATGGCTACCCGTGCAGCGAACTCAGCCATGTAGGTTTACTCAGTTCGTGAGGTGGGGTCAAGCATTCGTCTGCGGAAGCGTTCGCCCCCCAAACACGGGCTTCCGAAGTTTCGGCCGAGTGGCGGTTGGTGATCAAAGACATACCATCAAGCGGGGCGAGACCAGCCCTTGGCGCCGCGATTGTCAATGGGAAGAAGATAGGACTGAGAGTTGACGCCATGACTGGCGAGGATCTGGCGGATAGCGTCGCCCACTGCTTCGCCGTTGTGGCGGACAAACGCCAGCACGGAAGGGCCGCCGCCGCTTAGGCAGAGGCCACCCAAATCGGGATGGCGGAACTGCAGCAATTCCGCAAGGCCCGGCACCAGCGGCGCGCGGTAGGGCTGATGCCAGCGGTCGTCGAACAGCAGCGGATGAAGGTCCATCTTGCCCGAAAAAACCCGTGCCGCGAGCGACGCAGCCCGCTGCAAGTTGTGGACGGCGTCAGCGCGGGAATAAGTGTCCGGCAAGGCCTGGCGCGCCGTTTCCGTGGGCAGCGCATAGTCCGGCACGGTCACAACCACGCGAAGGTTGTCCGGAATGGGGCAGGAGGAGACGCAAATGTGGCCGTCCTGCGCAGCGGCCAGCGTGAACCCTCCGTGCCAGGCGGCCGCGGCGTTATCGGGGTGGCCTTCGAGCTGGGCCGCCACGCTGAGGATTTGATCGTCCGTGGGGAAGTGGTCTTTGAGGAAATAAGCGGCGGCCAGCGCCGCGACGATGGCGGCGGCGCTCGATCCGAGACCCACGCCGATCGGAATTTGATTCTGGATTTCGAGCTTGAATCCCCGCTCCTGGTTCCAGCTTGTCAGGGTCTGGTCGATGGTTCGCGCGATAAGGTTAGATTCGTCGCAGGGTACGCGGTCCGCCGTTACGCCACGGTACTCGACCTCGATCCGGCAATCGTCGCACGGCGTGACGTGGACATCCAGGTAAAGACCCAGGGCCAGCGCGCCGCAGTCAAACAGGCAGCCTAGATTGGCGCTGGTGGCGGGAACACGGATGGTGGCAGATCCGCTCATGTTGGCTCTACGGAAAGACCTGACATTGGCACGAAGCTATCAGCACTCAGCTTTCCGTGTTTCTTCTTGCTGATTGCTGAAAGCTGATAGCTTCTTCGGGACGGCGAGCACAGATGGCGCTGTTCGCCGAACCATTCGGCACCCAAGGTTGCGCTCAAGCCTTCACCGCTGATTCTAACTCAACCTGGGACACAAACGCTTCCTCAAATTCCTCGATCTTAGGCCGGATGGCGGCGTTCGAGGCGGTGCGCCCTTGGAGCACGCCGGGGGTTTTCAGCCCATTGCCGGTAATCGCCAGGACGATCGATTCAGTGGGATTCAGGCGGCCCTCCCGGATGAGTTTCCGCGCTACCGCCACGGTGACGCCGCCTGCGGTTTCCGTAAAGATGCCTTCGGTTTCGGCGAGCAGCAACATGCCGTCAATGATCTCATCATCGCTAACGTCCTCTCCGGCGCCGCCGCTCGAAAGGATGACTTTGGCGGCAAAGGGGCCGTCCGCAGGGTTGCCGATGGCGAGGGATTTGGCGATGGTGTGCGGCTTCTGAGGAGTGATTTCGGTGGTTCCGTTCTTGGCGGCGGTGGTGATGGGCGAACATCCGGTGGCCTGCGCGCCGAAAAATTTTACGGGCGTGCTTTCCACCCAGCCAAGCTGCCCGAGCTCCCAGAAGGCTTTATGAACTTTGTTGATCAACGCGCCGCCGGCCATGGGCACCACGATGTTCTGCGGCAGCCGCCAGCCGAGCTGCTCAGCGATTTCATAGCCAACGGTCTTCGAGCCTTCCGCGTAATAGGACCGCAGATTGACGTTGACGATGCCCCAGGGATGTTTCTGAGCAATCTCCGAGCAAAGCCGGTTCACCTGGTCATAGTTGCCCTGAATGCGCACTACTCTGGCACCGTAAACTTCCGTGGCCACGATTTTTTCCGGTTCGATATCAGCGGGCACAAAAATGAAGGTGGAAAAGCCGCCAGCCGCAGCCTGGGCGGCAACAGCGTTGGCCAGGTTGCCGGTCGAAGAGCACCCGACCGTCTTGAAACCAAACTCGTGGGCTTTGCTGAGCGCGACGGCCACCACGCGGTCCTTGAAAGAAAGCGTGGGATGATTCACGGAGTCGTTCTTGATATAGACTTCGTGAGCGCCCAATGCCTGCTCAAGCTGTCGGGCGCGAATGAGCGGCGTGAATCCGGTGTGGCGTCCCACGCGCGGTTCGGCAAGCAAAGGCAGCAGCTCCCGGTAGCGCCACATGGTGGCCGGCCTCGAGACAATATCCTCTCGCCGGATGTCAGACCACAATCGGGCGTAATCGTATACCACTTCGAGGGGAGCCCAACACTCCTCGCACGCCGCCAGCGGCTCCAGCGGATACTCCCTGCTACACTCACGGCATTTCAGCTTCAGGACGTAACTCATAGGACCTCCTTGGGTACTCAGCACAGGCGGGCCGGGTCAGGGGGGCGTCATTTCGGAGGAGACTATAAACTAAAAAGCCTCTCCCGATCCATCGGAGAGGCGTTGTAAGAACCGTAACGTAAAGGTCCCTCTCATCTTCCCCAATTCCGGGTAGGAGTTGGCACCTGACCTCCGATTATCTCGGAGCGGTTGCCGTGGCGTCATCGGGCCCGTCCCTCGGCCACTCTGGATGAGATTCAGGGTATCTGAACCTATATTCAATTGTAGGTTGCAATACTAGCCAGTCGGGCGGGGCGTGTCAAGCGTAATCTTTCAGACGCCAGCCAATCAATGCTGCGTGCCACCGGTCGCCCATTTCTCCGAACCCCTTGCTGGGGCCCCGGGGACTGCCAGTCGGAGCTCAGCGGGACTTGGAGGGCTGGCGGCCTCCGGGTACCGACTGCGCATGACTCTCCGCAGGTCTCTCGAAGGGCGGGCAACCCAGCGCCCTCCCCGTGTAGATCACTCCGGACTCGTTGCTGAACACAGAGAATCCACAGCCCGAGCCGGGCGCCAACCCCAGCAGGTAGTGCTTGCCGTCAGCGGACGCAACCACAGAGACCACATAGCCTTTCCAACCGCCGGAGGAGGCGTCGGACAAGACAAAGGCGTTCCCAGTCCCGCGCAAAAAACGACGCTGCAGTAGCTCCTCCAGCGAAACGTAGGCGTGCGTCTTGAACCACGGGTCGAGCTCGGCGGTGTTGATGGTACGCACCAGCCCAACCGCCTCGGCCTGCGAGGCCCGCGCGTTGGCGTTGACAGGCGTCGTCTGGCCCGCAACCGCTACCCTCCCCACGACCGCGTACGCCAGGATCGATAAAGCCAGCATCAGCTTTGCGTACATGACTTCAACCTCCTTCGGTTCTGGTCAGCCTCAGCACGAGCAGCGATCAGAACAGGCATAGCGTTCCTCGGAATAAGTATAGCAGCGCCAGGGGCAGTTCGTACACATGGACATAGATGCGTGCGCGTCGTGCTGCGGCGGCGGTCCGCGACCGCAATGACGCCCGTCTGGTCGCTGACACAAGCAGGCCGGTGCGCCCCGCCGACTTGGGGCTAATCAATGCGGCGTCCTTCCCTGGGCAATGTCAATCGCGTGGGGCAGCAGATCCAGGATGCTCACCAGCGATTCGCTCGCGCCGCGGGCGCTGCCGGGGAGGTTCACGATCAGTCTGCCTTGGCGCACGCCAACCGTGCCGCGGGAAAGCGCTGCCCGGCGATTCTTCTTCACGCCGTCAGCGCGCATGAGCTCGGCAAGTCCCGGCACTTCTTTCTCGATCACTTGCCGCGTGGCTTCGGGCGTAACGTCGCGCGGACTCAATCCCGTGCCGCCCGTGGTGAAGATGGCGTCGCAGTCCGTGGTCGCTGTCCAGGCAAGCAAGCGGTCGCGGACGGCCGCGAGATCGTCAGGAAGAACATCGAGAGCAACAACCTGCCAGCCATTCTGCTGAAGGATTTCGCGGATGAGGGGACCGGACGTGTCCTGGCGCGTGCCGCTCGCGCAGCCATCGCTCAGAACGAGAATGCGGGCGCGAAGTGGAGTCATGGGCGGGACGTTGACCTTTTCGGGCGCGGGTTGCGGCGATAGACGCCGCTCTTTCCACCGCTCTTTTCATCGAGGGCGAGTCCGGTGATTTCAATTCCGTGGTCGATGGCCTTGGTCATGTCGTAGACCGTGAGCGCAGCGACGGCCGCCGCCGTGAGCGCCTCCATCTCTACACCGGTCTGGCCCGTGGTCCGCACCACTGATCCAATCTCCACACCCTCACGGCCGAATCGTGCGCGAACGTCCACGTGCGTCAGGAGCAGCGGGTGGCAAAGGGGAATCAGCTCGGCGGTTTTCTTGGCTGCGGCAATACCCGCGATGCGCGCGATTTCCAGCGGATTTCCCTTGGTGGGATGACGCCGCACGGCGCGCAGTGTGGCCGGGCGCATTTTGACGAGTACACTGGCACGGGCCTCGCGGGCGGTTTCGGGTTTCGCGGAGACGTCCACCATGCGGACCTGGCCGGAGGGATCGTAGTGGCTGAGCTTGCGTGTCACGATATTCGCCGTTTCGTCTTTGCCCAAGCCTGCCGTAGATCAATAATCAAGTTCTTTGAACATCACATCCACCCAGTCGCCCGCCGCGACCGCCGTTTGGCCGGGATGAAGCACCAGGAAGCAGTTTGCCGCAGCCACTCCCACCAGATCTCCCGAACCTTGCCATCCTACCAGCTCAATCACGGGATCGGAACCCGCGCTATCTGGCGATCGAAACACCCGGGCGGGCATGAAGGCCGTCAGTTGAGGCTTGTGCTTCACCGGATGCGCCAGCCTCGCTCGCAAAAAGAGCGGTTCCGAGAACTCCCCGCCGCCCAGAACGCCAATAGCAGGCCGGGCAAAGAGGGAGCAGGTAACATAAGAGGAAACCGGATTACCGGGCAGGCCGAAGAAAAGCTTGCCGCGGACTGCCCCGAATACCAGCGGCCTGCCGGGCCGGAGCTCGACCCCGTCGAAAAAAAACTCCGCGCCCAGCTCTTTCAGGACGCCTTCAACCAAATCGTGTTTGCCGGCGGAAACGCCGCCGCTGGTCAGGAGCAGATCGGCTTCGAGTCCCTGGAGAATCTGTCGGCGCAGCTCCTCGCGATCGTCGCGGGCCACGTCGAGCACCCTCGGCTTGCCGCCCGCCGACGCAACCTCCGCGGCGAGCATTACGCTGTTGCTGTTGCGGATCTGAAACCATTCGGGCTTTTGGGAAATGGAAACGATCTCATCGCCCGTGGAAAGCACGGCCACCACCGGTTGGCGGAAAACGCGAACTTCCATGAGGCCGATCGAGGCCAGAAGCCCGATTTCACCCGACCCCATGCGGCGCCCCACGGCTAGAACCGGATCTCCAGCGCGAGCCTCGCTTCCCCGTTTGACGATATGCTCGAATGCGACCACGGAGCGCAGAATGCGAACGCCAGAACCGCCCGCTTCCGTGTGCTCAACCATCACGACAGCATCAGCTCCCGAAGGCAGCGGCGCCCCGGTCATGATGGAGACACATTCACCCGGCCCAACCTCCCCAGAAAAGGAGCTGCCGGCGCGAACCTCACCCCGGACTTCCAGCTCGACCGGGGCGGCGGTAATGTCCGCGGAGCGAACCGCAAAGCCGTCGCGGATGGAGCGATGAAAAGACGGGTAATCGCGGTCGGCCATCGCGGCCTCGGCCAGGATTCGGCCCAGAGCCCGATCCAAAGGAGCCGATTCGATGGAGGGAGCCGGTTTGAAGGCGGTGGTTTTTTCCCGGACCGCGGCCAACGCATTTTCAAAGCTGAGAATCATAGCGCAGTTGAAGCTATCAGCATTCAGCGACCAGCCTTCAACCCGCGCTTTCGGTCTTCGCCGCTTGCTGACTGCTGATCTCTGATGGTTGTCTGCTTGCTACTTCACCCGGTGCGACGTTCCCGCAAGCATCAGCGTCCAATGAGTACCATCAAGGGAGAACTCGGTCTTGAAAGTGAGCGTGGTGGCCGACGTAAAATCATTCGTGGTGCGAAACTGGACGTGCTTGCCCTGGTCAGTAAACTGGCTCGAATAGATCCAACGATTTCCCTGGATGGTGAGCTTGGGGGTGCGCACTTCCCTGCTATTCCGCGACAAGCCGAAGAACTCGTACTCGTGGTCCTTCTCGTTGTACGTGTAAATGCTGACGTCCTCCGAGGGCCCTGCCGGTGTATGAATCTTCTGGTCGCATATCAGGAAGCCGTGGCTCGGCGACCAACTGCAATCGGTTATGGCGCCAATGTCCGCGGCCTTGCTGTAGGCAGTATCCAGCATTCTGCCATCGCCGCTCCATTGGCCGAGATAAGCGCCCAGCGCCTCGAGGGGTGAAGCGGAGGCTGCTCCATTGGACTGTCGGGCGATTGCAGGGAGAGGTTGAAGCAACGCCAGAAGCGCGGCAACGCTCAGAAGCTTATTCATGGAAGCCTCCCGGTTCACTTCTGTTTTCGGCGCAGGTCGTGGTCGAGTCATCGAGGCTGGCGCTATCCGCATACATGGCAAAAAAACGCGACGTCTCCGCCACCGGTCAGTCTACCTGAATCAAAGGACAGTAGGGATTTTGCCGGAGGCCGCGGCGCGTTATCCGATGCCTACCGGCGTCCCGTCAGCCACTGGGATGCGAAGCGCGAATCTTCCCGCCACACCGTCTGATCACGCTCCGGGCCGGTGGATACCATGGCAATCTCCACCCTCAGTTGATCTGAAATAAACCGCAGATATTCCCTGGCTTTGACGGGTAGCTCCGGGTAAGAGCAAAGGCCGAATGTGGATTGCTGCCAGCCCGGCAGCATTTGATAGCGCACCTTGACCCGCTCCAGCACTTCGACCTCAGCGGGAAACTCGTCGAGCACTTTGCCGTGCAGTTCGTACTCGATGCCAACCGGAATCTCCGCGAGGTGATCGAGGATGTCCAACTTGGTGATGACCAGAGCGGTGAGGCCGTTCAATTGCGCGCTATATCGCGCCGCCGGCACATCAAACCAGCCGGTGCGCCGAGGCCGGCCCGTGACCGCGCCGTATTCACCGCCACGCTCGCGGAGTTTTTCGCCCTCGGAACCGGCTGCTTCGGTCGGGAAAGGACCACTACCGACCCGGGTTGCGTAGGCCTTGGAAACTCCCACGACTGCCGTGATCCGCGTCGGACCGACGCCGGTTCCCGTGCAGGCTCCACCTGCCGCGGCGCTCGAAGAGGTGACGAAGGGATACGTGCCGTGATCCAGGTCAAGCAATGTTCCCTGCGCGCCCTCAAAGAGCACGCGCCGGCCATCATCCATCTGGCGGTTGAGCCATGCGGAGATATTGGCGAGATAAGGCACAATCCGGCTGCCGGTGTTCCAGTAATCCTCGATGATCCGGCTGGTTTCGGCCGCGGCGCCGGCGCGCGGAGCGTATTTCCCGTCGGTCAGAATCTGGCGGTAACGTATCTCAAAGACTTCACGGTTACGGAGATCGCAGGCTCGCAAACCGCGGCGGCCCGCCTTGTCTTCATAGGTTGGACCAATGCCTTTCGATGTCGTTCCGATTCTTGCGGCGCCGAGCGCGGCTTCAGCCGCCGCCTCATGCGCGGGATGATGGGGAAGGATCAAGTGCGAGCGGTCACTGATGCGTAGCCGGTCACCGGCTTCGATTCCGGCCTGGCTGATGGTTTCAAGCTCCGAAAGCAGCGCCTTCGGGTCCAGGACCACGCCATTGCCAATCACGGCAATTTTACCCGGCCGCAGAATACCACTGGGGATGAGCTGCAGGATGAATTTCCGGCCATTCACCACCACCGTGTGGCCGGCGTTGGCGCCGCCTTGGTAGCGCGCCACAATGTCAAAATACTGGGCGAGGGCGTCCACCACCTTGCCCTTACCCTCGTCTCCCCACTGCACGCCGACCAGCACACAACCGTTCGGATTGGCGGAAGTCTGAGTTTGACCGGTCATCCACAGTCCTCTTTACCGGGGCAAGGAGCAGGAATAGAGACAGCAGACGAGAGACAAGAGGCATGTGACAAGCGACACGGGTCTCTTGTCACTCGTCTCCTGCTTCTTTCAGATATGCTTTTCCACCATTTTGGCGATGTTATCTTGGGAAGTGGCGCCGACAATTTGCTCGCGGACTTGGCCGTCCTTGAACAAAAGAAGGGTGGGAATGCCGCGGATATTGTAACGGCCAGCGATCCCTTGATTGTCGTCTACGTTCACTTTGACCACCAATGCCTTGCCCGCAAACTGTTCAGCCACGGCCTCAACCGAAGGGGCGATCATGCGGCACGGCGCGCACCAGGGAGCCCAAAAATCCACCAGCACCGGCTGGGTCGCCTTCAGGACCTGGTTTTCGAAATTCTGGTCAGTGACCTCGACCATATTGTTACCTGCCATTCTCATTCTCCTCCGCCAGATACCTCTACCATTGGATTCGATGCTCACCAAGCAGCCGGCGTTCTGCGGCGCAACGCCGCCGGTGCCTTCCAGGGTAGACTCCGGCCGGCGCTACAGCGGCATTCGATGCTCAGGACGCAGCCAGGGTTCGGCTCCGCTCCTGGCGCAGCCTCTGGTAGATCCTAGCGTACTCGGCGGCCGAACTCGCCCAGGAATAATCCTTGCTCATGCCTTCCAGCATCAACCGGCGCCACGCCGCGGGCTCGTGATAGGTCTTGAGCGCCCGCCTCAGCGTGTCCAGCAGTTCCACAGCGGAATAGTCCTGGAACTTGAATCCCGTTCCCGAGACGCCATTGAAGTTCTGGATCGTATCATCCAGCCCCCCGGTCGCGCGCACCACGGGCACGGTTCCGTACTTCAGGCTGTAAATCTGATTCAGGCCGCAAGGTTCATAGCGCGAGGGCATCAGGAAAATATCCGCCCCGGCTTCGATCTGGTGAGCCAGCTCGTTGTCATAAGCCACCTTCACCAGGAAGTGATCCGGGAAGCGTTCCGCCAGCGATCGAAAGAGCGCCTCGTATTTCGGCTCGCCGGTCCCCAGCGCCGCGATGTAAAGATCCATCACCATCAACTGTTCGGCGATTCCGGCAATCAGGTCAAATCCTTTCTGGGTTGCAAAGCGTGAGACGATGCCGATAACAGGGCGATCCAGGCGCGGATTCTTTGCGCTCATTTTTTCCAGCAGTGCCTTCTTGCACGCCGTCTTGCCGCTAAGGTCGAGGGGCGAATAGGTCTTGGCGATCAACTTGTCGTTAGCCGGATCCCACGCTTCATAGTCCACGCCGTTCAAGATGCCTTGGAGCCGGTTGCCGCGCTTCTCCAGCACGCCCTCCAGCCCGAAGCCGAATTCTTTGGTCTTGATTTCCTCAGCGTACTTGCGGCTCACCGTAGTGATGAAGTCCGCAAAAACGATGCCGCCCTTCAGCAGATTCACTTTGTCGAAGAACTCGAGGTGATCCATGTTGAAAAGGCTCTGCGGGATACCGATGGCGGGGAGCACATCCGGCGGGAACAAGCCGGGGTAGCCCAGGTTGTGAATGGTCAGCACCACGGAGGCATTCTTCAGGCACGGGTCATCCCGGTAAAACGTACGCCAATAGACCGGAGCGAGCGAGGTCTGCCAGTCATGGCAATGCAGGACGTCCGGCGGCGTGGCCGACCGCTTCAGGTATTCCAGCGTCGCCAGGCAGAAAGCGGAAAAACGCTCGGGATTGTCCGGATAATCCTGGCCGTCCTTCGTCTGGTAAAGTCCGTCCCGGTCAAAGTACTCGGGCATCTCTACCAGATAGTAGCTAACACCTTTGGCCTTGCCGCCGTCCTGAATGGAAGCGAACTTGAACCGCGGTCCTAATGGAATCGTGACGCTCGAAGCTTCGGGCAACGGGCGGCCGGGCTTGGTCATGCGGTAACGCGGGACGAAGACCTCCACTTGATGGCCCTGCGCGGAAAGCGCCGGCGGCAGCGCCCCCACCACATCCGCCAAGCCGCCCGTTTTTGAAAACGGCACGCACTCCGAAGCGATGAAAACCACTCTCATTCAACGGCCGCTCCTTGATCCTCGGGATGAAAGCGCAAACAGCTTACGGTAGAGGATGCCCCCCACCATGTCAAGAATAAACCCCCCCTGTTCCTAGCGGAACCGGGCGGAGCGCGAGCCAAGCCGCGCCACATGGTGATTTTTGGCTTTGCTCCCGCGCAAAGCCAAAAGCTATCGTTGATCTCGTTTGTTTTATATTGGTTAGGCTGGTTTTCCGGAAAAACAAGGTATCTCTATCAGAATCAATGGCTTAGCGGAACTCGGTGGCTTTGTTCGTGGATTCATGTTGCTCTTGACTTTTGATTTTGTCCTGTTTTCATCGGGTTGCAGACCTTCAGCCTGTGGAAAT
>JBOGKI010000071.1:0-12361 GCA_050745605.1 Terriglobia bacterium
GGTGATGATGGTCTACCTCCGCGAAGCGCTGGACCGCCGGCTGGCCTCGGGCCATCCGCTTCAGCATGGGGACATTGAGGCGGCCACGATCGAGGGCGCCGTGATGCGTTTGCGCCCCAAGCTGATGACCGTCGCCTGCGTCATCGCCAGCCTTGGACCACTGCTCTGGGAAACGGGCATCGGCTCCGATGTCATGAAGCCTATTGCCGCTCCCATCGTGGGCGGCATGGTCACGTCCTCCATTGCGGTGCTGCTCCTGATCCCGATCTTTTTTGCCATGCTCAAGGAGCGCGCCCTGCGCCAGGGGACTCTCGTCCTTTCGACAGCCCGCAAAAACTCGGACGAATAGCGAACAAGGCATTGTTCTCCGGCAGGGCCAAAGCCGGCCCCGGAGCGCCCCTTCCCGATCCTGAAAGCCTCCCAGCGGCAGCCAGCCGGGGTTCGTACGGGCAGCGCCAGACAACTCCCGATTGGGATAATTTGTTTGACCGTGCGATAATCGTGGTGTTTTTGGAATAAAAGCCGTGCCCGACCCCAAGCAGGACAACCCGGAGCTTTTCTCGGCCTCAGACTCGCAGTTTGATGACGGAAGCTGGGAGGATCACGCGCGCGCGGGAAGAATGGCCTATGAGTCGGCGCGCTACCAGGATGCGGAGAACGAGTATAAGCTGGCGCTCGAAGACGCCGAGGGCTTCGACGGTCACGGCTTTCATTGCGCCGCGATTTTGAAGGGGCTTTCGGAGGTTTACCGGGCGCAGAGCCGATTGTCCGAAGCTGAAGAACTGCTGCTCAGGGCCCTCAAGATTCTCGAAGGCCTTCCCGACGTCAATTCTGTCCAGCTTGCGGAGACCCACAACAATTTGGCCGCGCTTTACATTGCTCAGAACCGCCTGGCGGATGCCGAGCCTTTATTCCGGCGCACCATTGAGATCGGAGAAAACGAGCTGGGCCGCGAGCATCCTGCCGTGGCCGCCAGCCTGAACAATCTGGCGTTGATCTACAAGGCTCAGGGAAAGTATCGAGAGGCCTTGCCGCTCTTCCAGCGCGCCATGACCATCTGGGTGAATGCCTTGGGCCCGGAACATCCCTCCGTCGCCACCGCCTTGAACAATCTTGCTGCCATCTGCCACATCCAGAAGAATTATGAAGGGGCGGAAAAGCTATACCTCCAATCCCTGGCCATCAAGGAAGCGGCCCTCGGCTCCGAACATCCTGAAGTGGCAACCATCCTGAGCAACCTCTCCGAGCTGTGCCTCACGCGCGGCAAGCTGAATGATGCGGAAGTGCTGGCCCGGCGCGCTTTGGAGATCGACCAGAAGAAACTCGGCGCCGAGCATCAGGAAACCGCCAGCGATCTGGTCCACCTCGCCGCGATCAAGGAGGCTCAGGGACAGCTCGATGAAGCTCTGCCGTGGTTGGCCCAGGCGCTCGTCATCCGCCGCAAGGCTTTGGGCGCCGCGCATCCCCAGGTTGCGCAAACCCAGAAGCGGATTGCGCAAATCGAGCGGCGGTTAGGCAGGACCTCCCCGGCGAAGACCCTCGCCGCGCCTGCCGAAACAACAAACAGCGTCGGGGAAACTGAGGTTGCGGCCGCCACCAGCCGCTCGAAAGCACCGCCCCCTCAACAGCCGGTCTCTTCCGGCTTCAGCACACCGGGAACGCCACCCTCATTCGCTGCGATGAACCTGGATGCGGCCCCGGTTGAAGTTTCGGGAAGCGCGGACAAACTGGACATTGAAGAGAGCGACCCGGCGGCGCAAGTCCCCAAAGAGTTGGCTACCGGCAACGCAGAAAAGCCTCCAGAGGACACGACTGGGAGCGACGGAAGCTCATCTCCGGCGGGCTTTGATGCGGGACTGGCCAAGCCGCCGAGCCCGGAGTCCAGCGTCAAGACGTTCGGGCGCGCTTCAATCGCCGCCAGCAAGGACGCGTTGCAACCCGGCCAGCGCGCCCTGGCCATTCAGCCGGACTCGCCGGAGCTTGAACGGTCGAGAGTGGCGCAGAATCTGGCGAAGCTGGCCGGACGTTACATTGAAGAAGGCAAGCTACACGAGGCGGAGCAGCTCTATCAGGGGATTCTGACCATTGAGGAAACATCGCTGGGACGCAATCATCCCTCGATTGGCGCCACCCTGAATAACTTAGGCCTCATTTATAAAACGCAGGGACGATTTCGCGACGCCGCGCCGCTGTTTGAACGGGCCATGGCCATTTGGCTGGAGGCCTGGGGGCCGGACCACCCCTATGTGGCCACCAGCCTCAACAATCTAGCCACCATCTGCTACACGCAGGAAAAGTTCGCCGAGGCGGAAACGCTCTACAAGAGGTCTCTGAGCATCAAGGAAGGCTCGCTTGGCCCGGATCATCCGGAAGTTGGGGCGATTCTCAACAATCTTGCCGAGCTCTACGCCACGCAGCGCCGGTATGCGGACGCCGAATCGCTCTACCACCGCGTGCTGGATATTGACGAGAAGACGCTGGGCTCGAACCACCCCGAAGTGGCTAGCGATCTTCACAACCTGGCGCTGCTCCATGAGGCGGAGGGTGATTTTTCAACGGCGGAGCAGCTCTATAAGAGAGTTCTTGACATCCGCGCGCACGCCCTGGGGCCACATCACTCTTTAATCGCCCGCACCCTGAACGATCTGGCCACGCTTTACTACGAATATGGGAGGCTTCAGGATGCCGAACCACTCTACCGGCGTGTGCTCGAAATCGACGAGAAGGCGTTGGGTCCGGAAAACCCGGACGTGGCTACGGACCTGAGCAACCTGGCGCTCATTTTTGAAGCTCAAGGCCGCCTCGACGAAGCCGAAAGCCTTTACCAGCGGGCCTTGACCATTGACGAAAAGTCGTTGGGCGCGCAGCATCCTGAGATCGCCGCCGATCTTGAGAACTTGGCGCTCCTCTATCGCAAGAAGGGAAACGTGGTGCCGGCCGAGACTCTCTTTCAGAGGGCTCTCGCCATCCTGGAAGACGCCCCAGGTCCCAATCAAGCCAACCTCGCCGCGTGTCTCGACCTCTACGCGCAAATGCTGCGCAAGGTCCATCGCGTGGCCGAAGCCGAAAAGCTGGAAGCTCGCGCCGCCTCCATCCGCCATCCCAAGCCTGCCGCGGCGCAAGCCTCGTGATCCCCCGGTAGCGCCTGCATCCTCGCCCGCAGACACCTTGACGTCCCCCACGCCGCACTCACTTGATGGGAACGGCGGGCTGGCGCAGACGCGGCGCCGTTTGCCGTGTCTGCGACTACGCGAGGCCGTCCATCACTACGAGCGCGGAGGTTGGGCTCTTCAAACTCTGTCATTTAGGGCCTGCCGCCCGCGCAAGCTTCTGAAAATCACCCGGGGCCAAGTAGAACACAGCTTATAATGCTAACCCCTTTGATTGCAGCGCGGCTTCGTTCGCGACTACGTGTTTTTCGACCGTGCGGGCTGATAACCGCACTTACCAGCCTGCTGCAGGGCCTTGAGGCCTTCTTCGACAGTCATCAAGGGCGTGGTCTTGAGGTCGCGACAAGCGCCCCCGGCTGCAAACGCCATCGAAATTGCCGCGGCGCTCGCATTGTCAGGAAATTCCGTGACAAGGACCACATCGTAATCCCCAAACGCAAACCAAGCCCCGATGATTTTTCCTCCAAGCTTTTCAATCGCCGGCCGAACCGCTTCAACGCGGTTCTGAGGTTTGTTGACTAAAGCAGACCAGCCCTGAGTCGAATAAGCGACTTGCTCTAGAAACAGGGGCATACGCACCTCCTTGTTGATTTGAATTCTGTACCCTTGGCTGGGATTGGCCATCCCCAATGGCTGTTAGTATACATCTCACAAGCTCCTGGCGTAGTTCCAATTTCCTGGGTGCCGTATACATCGATTCTGACGTATGCCGCCCTTTCGAACATCAGGCTGGAATGCGCAGGCGCAATGATAGTTTGGATATCTACCGAGCCTGGGAATCGCAAGCATGGCAGACAGCGCCACGTGTGCGCTACCCGCGGGTAATTGGGGGGCAACAGCGGGATGCGTGCGGCCCGCGACGCCACGCAATCTTGACAACGCATGGGCGCCGGTTCACCCGCGCGGCATGGTGGCGAGCGCCGCTTTGGCGGCGGTGGCATCCGCGAAGTTGGGATCGAGCGAGAGGGACTTCTCGAGTTCCTGCCTGGCCCGCACGTCATCTCCAAGTTTCTGATACGCCATCCCCAGGTGATAATGGATGTCGGCATCATTCGGAGACTTCTTGGTGGCTTCTTCGAAAAGCCCGGCGGCAAGCTTGAAAAGGCCCTGGTGATAGTAGGCCCACCCCAAGGTGTCGGCCGCTCCGGGATCATCCGGCATGCCACGGCGCGCCGTCTGGGCGAGGGAGAGAGCTACATTGGTGTTCACGTTATGCTGAAGGTAGAGGTAGGCCAAGTTGTTCGCGGCGACGGGATAGTCGGGCGAGACCTGCAACGCCTTCTCAAGTAGACTCTGCGCCTTTTGCCACTGACCTTGCTGGTCAAACACTTGTGCCAGCAGCACATAGGGCTGGGGGTTATTGGGCCGCAATTGCGTGGCACGCTGATAATTGACGGTAGCGTTGGCCCGGTCGCCGGTGGCGAAGTCCAGGCCCGCCAGCAGCATGACCGCCGTGAAATTGTTCTTGGCGAGATCCACCGACTTGTTCGCCGACGCCAGAGCTTTCGGCAAGTCATGGGTGGCGGCATAGAGTTTGGCTTGGACGAAGTAAAAAGCGGCGTTATTGGGGCTTTTGGCAATTTGAGCGTTCACTAATTGGATCGCCTGCGCCGGCTGCTTTTCCTTCAGGTAAAGACCCACCAGCCCGTCCAGGGCTTCAAAATACCCCGGATTCAGACTGAGCGCGTGTTCGTAAAGTTGCTGGGCCTCGGGATATTTCTTCTGGGAAAACCGGTATCCGGCGAGCCGCGTATAACCTAGCGGGTTGGTGGGCGCAACGGCAATGGCTTTCTTCAGGTCCGCCTCGCCCCCGGCCATATCCTTCTGCGCAAACAGGGCGGCGGCGTGGAAGACGTAACCGTTCGGGGCGTTGGGCAAGAGTTGGATCAACTTCTCCGAAGTTTGTTTCAAAAGATCGGGGTCGTTCTTGCGAATGGCAATACTGGTGAGGGCTTCCTGGGCCTCCAGCATGGTGGGGCGGAGGCGGGTGGCGTCCTGCCATTGGGTTTGGGCGCGATCCAAGTCCCCCTTGGCGCTGAAGGCGACGCCCAGGAAGTAGTGGGCGGCGGGATTGTCCGGTTCATTGGTGACCGCCGTCTGAAGCGGCTGGATAGCTTCATCCACCTGGTTCTGACGGAGCAGAATCTGGCCCTTCAGAATCAAAGCCGCCTCGTCCTTGGGGTGATCTTTCAGGATCTCATCTACCAGCTTTTTTGACTGATCAATGTCCCCGTGAAGCAACAACAATTGGGCATAGTTCTTTTTTATGTTTTGGTTTTTGGGATGGTCCTTGAATTCCGAGGCGTATTCGCTCAGAGCCTTGCCCAGATTTCCAGTCACGAAATAGTAGTCCCCAAGCAGCCGGTTGCCGCCACGCTGGCCGGCCAGCGCCTTCTTGGCGTCAATCATCACCTGGTCCGCCTTATCCCTCTGGCCCTGGATCAGATAAAGTTTGGCGAGCGCGACACGCGCCACGGCCGCCTTGGGCGCCAGGCTGATGGCCTTCTGGAATTGCTGTTGGGCATCGTTCCAGCGTTTCTGGCTCATGTAAAAATTGCCAAGGGCCAAAATGGCAGAAACCGATTTGGGATCAAGCTGAATGGCCTTCTTAAAGCTTTCTTCGGCTTGCGCCGTCTGCTTCGCGTCCAGTTGGAGAAGAGCCATGTTGAGGTACGACTGAGGGCGGGTGGGAGCGAGCTGGATCGCCCCCTGCATCTGTTGCAAGGAGCCCTCGATGTTGGAGAGCCCCGCGTCGGAATTGGCCAGCAGGATGTGCGCGCCCACGTTATTCGCGTCTTTCTTCAACACCGTCTGGGCTTCATCCTGGGCGCGTTTGAACTGTTTCGCCGCCAGCAGAAGATTTCCCAAATCCAGATGAGCTTGCAGGTTGTTGGGGTCGAGATCGACCGTCCGCGTCAGCTCCTGGTAGGCGGTGGACCAAATGCCCAGCTTGAGATTGCATTTCGCAAGTTCATAGTGGGCCGCGGCGTATTTGGGATCGATGCGGACGGCATTGGCGAATTCAATGTCAGCCGCGCGGTATTCACCCTTTTGGAAGTAACGAATTCCACTATTGTAGTATCTCTGCTTGCGGGCGTTCGGGTCCCGGGAACAAGCAACACAACTTGCCGCGATCACGATAACCATAGCCGCTTTGAAGAATCCCTGTGCGCGCCTCATATGATTCCCTCCGAAAACCTCATCCTCGGTTCGAACCGCCGTTTGTTCCTTGCCTCTTTATGCATTCTGACCCGCCGCGCGTCATGACGCCCTATCGCGGAATATAAGGCCCTAGCAGCGGCAGAACGTCCTGCGCAAAGGCCACCGCTCGCGACACGCCATCCTCGACCGGCGCCTGATAAGCCACCGGCGTAATGACGCGCACCAGGGCCCCATCGGTACGGTTCAGGCGGATGGCATCCTCGATCAGGTAATACTTGGCCCAATATTCACTGGCCACCGCGCGCCCGTGGGACTCATACCAGTAGAGCACCACTTCCCGGTCAAGGCCCTTGGTTAGAATGTAGCGATTGGCGACAATCTGTTTGCCATTTCCCCAGGGGATGTGAATCTCATTGGACGCGATCGGCGTCCACCCGGCCCCCGGCAAACAATTCTTGGGAGAGTGAATGGTGTCTCCGCTGCGCTGGGTGGGGAAGTATGCCAGGAACAAATCGACCTCTGCCCCCGCTGCAAGGTTGGCGTAGAGCCTCTCCAGAAACTCGCCCGGCCCCAGAACCGCCCGGGCGTCTTCTGAGATGGCGACGTCCGTACCCGTCCAGTTGCCGATTTGGGCGGGAAATAGAGCCAAGTTCTGGTGGGGCGGCACTTCTTCGGCGTGCGTGTGGTCATGGATGAATACTGAGGCCCCTAGAAAGAGGACGACCACCACCAGAAAACGAAGCCACGAATTTATTCTGGAATTCACGAATGGGACCTCCTTAACCGCCGGGCAATAATTCGGAGAAGGCCATGCAAAAGAAAGAGGGCCGCCAGCGAAACGATGAAAATGACCCAACCCGAAAACTCATGAAAAAAGCCCTGGGCCTTGTCTGGATTCCAGTATAAACCCGTGAGGCCCGTTCCCATAATCCTCAGGCCATTCGCCGCCACCGCGATGGGCACCGAAGCCACCACCAGAATCAGGCGAATGACTACGCTGGATTCGAGCAAGGCGCCGTAAATGATCGCCAAAGTGCCCAACGAAACCAATGACCGGATTCCACTGCAGGCCTCTACGACCTGGAGAGACATGTCAGGAAGGTGGATGACGTTACCATCCCTCAAAACCGGGACGTTGAGGAAGGCAAGCATGGAGCTTGCCAGGCGCGAAGCGAGGAATTGCAGCGGCATAGTAATCTGGTTCAAGATGATCTCGGGGATGGGGATCATAAGGAAAAGGAATGCCCAAGGGAAAAACACCGCGCGGAAGTAATCCCATCCCAGGAACGTGACCACCAATCCAGCGATAAGAAAGACCAGTGACGACCGTTGGCTGAAGAGCTCGGCTCCAAGAACTCCAAAGGTCAGGAGGCACAGCGAGAAAAAAATAACTAAGAGGCCAGTCCAGGAGGGCCTCAGCGGCATTGCGGCGAGGCGTTTGCGCTTCTTCCAGATCAGATAGGCCGAGAAGGCTGGAACAAAGAAACCGTGTGAAAAGTTCGGGTCATTCCACCATTGCCAGACGAGATGAGGGACAACGGTGGAATAGAGATAAGCCAGAAAGGCCAATAGAACCAAACCCATAAAGACCCAGGAACTGCTCCTGGAAGTGCCTGGTTCGGTCTCAACTACAACGGCTTGCCCGGAGCTACTTGCCATTTAATAATCTCGTGGGTTGATCCTGAGTTCTCGTCGCCAATCTAACTTCCTGTTGCAAACAGCCCTCCACTCGATGCCGGAGGTTGGATTGGACGCTCGCTCGCCCGGCCCGCACCTCCAGGTTCAACTTCGCACTTTCCACCTTGTAGGAGAACTACTTGAACGTCAAGATCATAGCTTTTCATTCCTCTCGATGCGAAACAGGCTGGCTTCCCAGCACGAGCCCTCAAACCCGCCGAAGGGGTGGCGATTTGGCCGGAATTGCTTGACAGTGCGGGGCACGAAAGAGAACATAATTTCCACATTGTGGAAGGAATTGCCCATATCTTGCCAAGCCCCGGTTGGTTAGAGATCGAACGCCCTTATAGTATACTACTGGAAATGGGTATCTTACTCGTTCCTAGCAGGAAGTGCCACGCTTCTGGCGAAATTGGCCCCCGCCGTGCTGGTTTGGGGTTGGTTCGCATATTCCGCTCTCAGATCAGTGCGGGCAACTCTCGGATGCCGTTTGGTTCGATATGTTTATAAAGATATCCCCGAGAAGTGACGATTGTCTGAATGGGTCCGGAGTTGGTATAGTTGACGGGCAAGTGGCCCAGTGCGTCAGCCCCTCCATGCGAGCCATCGAGGCGATCATCGCTGATATTGCTCCCACGGACGTTCCTGTCTTGCTGGCGGGCGAGACTGGAACGGGCAAGGAAGTCCTGGCCCTGCAAATCCATCGAACCTCCGCCCGGCGGCATGGTCCTTTTGTGAAGGTTCGCTGCTCCGGCCTGAGTTTGGAAGAGTTTGGCCGCCTGATGCAAACCGAGACAAGAGAGAATGTAGGAATTGGGAACAACGACTTCGGTACGGTCCTTCTGGATGAAATCGGTGACCTTGACGCGGCCTGCCAGAACCGCCTTTTGGAAATGCTCTCGCTCCTGGATACGGGGAGCTCCGGGACAAGGAAGGCCCACGGCGTTATTTCCACCACCTGCCAGAACCTCGAAGAGGAAATGAGAACGGGGCATTTTCGTGACGAATTGTACTATCGTATCAGCGGGGTATGTCTACGCTTGCCTCCTCTGCGTCAGCGTCGTGAGGATATCCCCGTGCTGCTTGAGTTTTTTATCTCCAAGTATTCCGGAGCCTTTGGCCATGCCAAGCCTCAGGTGAGCCCGGATGGGCTGTTACAGTTCCAGACCTACTCTTGGCCCGGGAACGTCCGTGAGCTGGAAAACGCAGTCCGCAAACTCGTCGCTACCGGCGACGAAAGGATGGCCCTGAGTGACCTGACCGCGGGGTCCTTCCGGGAATCGAGTGGCGCGTGGACCGGGAATGGGACGCACTCCCTGAAAGAGGCCGCCAAGGCGGCCTCCCGGCACGCGGAACGCGAGTTGATCCTGAAGGTTTTGACACGCACGAGGTGGAACCGGAAACGCGCTGCTCAGGAGCTGCGGATCAGTTATAAGGCCCTGCTTTATAAGCTGAAACAGATTGGCCTTGAGGATAGCGGTCTGTAACACGATGGTGCGGAAGGAGGCACGAAAGACTATGAAAAGACCGGCATTGAGGACCGCAACTTGGCTGGCGCTGACTCTGCTTTTGGCGCTTCCCGCCGCGGCGCGGCATAAGAAAAGGCAGTCAACCTCCGCTCCCGTGCCAGGGTCACAAAACCAAAAGGCCGTTGTAGCGGGGCCCGATTACGTCATCAACCCCGGTGACGTTTTAGACATCAGCGTATGGAAAGAACCGGACATTTCCTCCAAGTCTCTTCCCGTCCGTCCGGACGGAAAGATTTCGTTGCCGCTTGTTAACGATGTTCAAGCTTCGGGTCTGACGGCCTCGCAGCTAGCCGATTCCATCACCGAAAAGCTGAAGAAATTCATCTCCGACCCGCAAGTGACAGTGGTCGTATCGGGAATCAACAGCCAGCGTTATTATATCGTCGGCGAAGTAGAGCACGGCGGAGTGTTTGCTCTGCTCCCCGGCATGACTGCCCTCCAGGCGATTTCCGCCTCGGGTGGGCTGACGCAGTTCGCGAACTCCAAGAAAATTTATATCCTGCGCAATCAAAACGGGCGGCAGGTCAAACTTCCCTTTAACTACAAGCAGGTCATCAAGGGGCAGGACATGCAGGAGAACGTCGAATTAAAACCGGGGGACACAATCATAGTTCCGTAGGGAATCGCTATGCGCAAATGGCTAAAGCCCGGCTTGATGATGGTGGCTCTTCTTCTGGCGTTGGCTATGGCGAGGGCGCAGGATGCCTCGGGCCAGACATCCACGTCCCAGCAAAGCGGCTCGCCCACAAGTGCCAATTCCACAAGCAACTCCGGGCCGGCCTCCACGGTTTCCGGTGTGCCCGAAAACGCTCCTCCGGCGATTGTGCCGGACAATCATCCGCTCACCGGGATGGACTTGCTCGGGTTGGGCACGGTAGCGGAAGGCCGCAGCTACATTTTGCCGGACTTTACCATCGGAGAGGTGGGAAATACCAACACCTTCGTTGAACCCGGCTTGGTTGACTACGAAACGACGACCATTCCCATGGTCAGCGTCGTGTTGGAGGCAATGGGCAAGAAGAACGTGCTGTCCGCCAGTTACGAGGGGGGCGGGCTGATTTACAATAAACGGTCCTCTTTGGACACGTACTTCCAGATGGCTGATTTCTCCGACGTCTTGCAAGGAGCGAGATGGCAACTGGAGCTCAGTGACCGCCTGTCGGCGGTTCCCGAGGCAAGCTTCGGGTTTACCGGCCTGGGGATCATTGGCGGGTTCGGGGCGAACCCTGCAGCATCCCTGGGATTAAGCTCTGGCATGGGGGAATTGAGCCCCATGGTGGCGCCTGAGACGAGCGTCTTGACCGGTGTCTTCGCGCAGTTCAGCAACACCGTGGCCGCCCAAGCTACTTATAGTGTTTCTCCAACGTCATCGTTTACGGCTCTGGGGGCTTTTGGTTACTTGCATTTCTCGCAGGGCGGTTTCCTGAGCGCCAACGACGCCGTCGGGCAGTTGGGGTTCAATCATCAACTCACGGAGAAGGACTCGATGGGGCTGGTGTATTCTTATTCGGTCGTCTTCTACCCCGGGCTGACCAACTCCTTGCATACGCAAATGGCCGGCATTTCTTACGGGCGGAAGGTGACGGGAAGAATGGCTTTCCAGGCCTTCGCCGGCCCGGAGTTTTCCACCATCAAACAGGGCCCGGTCTCGCTTACTCAAACGGTGGCAAGCGGGCTGGCATCCCTCACCTACGCGCTTCGCAGGGGATCGCTGGGGATCAGAGCCGCGCGTTTCATCGAACCGGGTTCGGGCGTAGTTTCCGGCACCACTGCCGACATCGTCTCTTTTGACGCGGGTTACCGGATCACTTCAGCGTGGAACGGGAACGTCAGTCTGGGGTTCGCACAGAACTCCGCCTTACCCAACACCCGGGCGCCTTTTGGAACCAGGTTTCGCTACACTTTTGCTAACGCCACTCTGACCCGGCCGCTAGGACGCCACATGTCCGTACACCTGGGTTACGAACTGCAGTACCAGAACTCGAACTCCGGCTTGTGCAATGCTCTGGTGTGCGGGCATGCGCCGGCTTTGAATATTTTCGGTATTGGGCTGAGCTTCTTCCCCAACCCGATCGGCATCTGAAGCCCCGCTCTGGCAAGGAACGGGCTTAACGAGAGGTTAACTATGCTGACTGGCCGCGAACAGAATCTGGATGATTACAAGGCGCTCTTAAAGCGGCGCCGGTGGGTGATCTTGCTCCCTGCCCTGGTTGGACCGCTGGTGGCGTTTATCATCGCACTGGCGCTGACTCCGAAATATACCTCGACGAGTTTGATCCTCATTGAGGAACCGAAGGTTCCGGAGCGGTTTGTGCCTTCAGTGGTGGGGGATGACTTGACGGCGCGGCTGGCGACGATGGAGGAGCAGATCCTCAGCCGCACCCGGCTGCAACCGATCATCGAGCGCTACGGGCTCTACAAGAGCGAACTGAAAAGTAAGTCCATTGAAGACGTGGTCGAGGACATGCGCAAGGACATTCTGGTGGTTCCCGTCGAGTTCTCCAAACAACCTCAGAACACCAATCCTAATAAGCAGACGGTGCCCGGATTCCGCATCAGTTTCACGGCGCAGACGCCAAAGCTTGCCCAGCAGGTCTGTGCCGAACTGACTTCGATGTTTGTTGAGGAGAATATTCGCCAGCGCGAACTACAGTCTGAGGGAACCACTACCTTCCTGCAGGTTCAACTGGACAACGCCAAGAAAGGGCTGGACGATCAGGATGCTAAGCTTGCGGCCTTCCAGCGGCAATATTTCGGGTCCTTGCCGGACCAGGAGAGGAGCAACGCCGCCATTCTCTCCAGTCTGACTTCCGGGCTTCAGGC